>JAXGUU010000195.1:0-7765 GCA_040774145.1 Anaerolineae bacterium | reverse complement strand
CGTCGCCGGCCTCGGCGTAGGTCACCCACCGGGAGCCCTCGGGAGGCCAGTGTTGTTCGACCCAGCTGAAGAGCCGCGGCTCGATCTCGCGGTGGAGCGGATGGGTGATCGCGTGGACGTCGCGCCCACTGCCCTCCACGATCACGAACCCCACCACCTGACCGGCCTTCGTCGTCCAGAGGTGCAGGCAACGGTTGAGCCCCGCGCGATCGAACCACGCGGGCGCGCTGTAGAGCATCCAACTCTCAAAGCGATTGGGGGACCACGTGTTCGCCGCAGGTGGCGCGTCGTCGCTTCCGGGGCGATGCGTATCGCTCAGGAGCTGCCAGACCGCGCGGAACTCCCGCTCGCGGTCGGTGACGTGTGTGTCGTAGATATCCATCTTCCTTCTCCTAGGGCACGCTAGCGCAGCCTGACGATCAGCGCCGGCGTGGTGCCTCGATGAACGAAGCCCAGCCGTTGAGCCAGGGCGCGCGACGGCGCGTTGTAGGCCCAGTTCGACCACGCAGGTCGCAAGCCCACCTCCAGGCAGCGCTCGATGTAGGCACACGCCGCACGTATCGCCAGCCCCTGCCGCCGGTGGGGCTCCGCCGTCTCGATGCTGATCTCGGCCTCGCCCGCGCCCATCATCACGCTGTGGCAGCGACTGACCACCTCGCCGTCGCGGATCACGGCGTAGCCGATACCACGGGTCAGGAACGCGCCGACACTGCCCCAGAGCTCGGCGAATCCCTGGTTCTCGGCGAGCACACGGTCATAGGGGCGGATCTCGACGCCCTCGGGCACCGTGTCCCTCCACCCGTCGTGGTGGATCGCGAAGCGTGCCGGGTCGAACTCGTAATCGTCGCGCGCGCCGTGGTGCAGCTCCGGGGCATCGGCGAACCGCACGGTCAGCACCGCCTGCCACGCATCGGAGGCGGGGAAGAGGAACGCATAGTTCGAGTCGCGCGTGAGCTCCTCCGCGATGAGCGAATGGAGTGCTGCCTGGAGGTCGGCGTCGCCGGTCTCTCCGGCGACGTAGACGAACTCGCAGGCGAGCGCGACGCACGCCGTCGTGGGAGCCTGGGGCGCATCCACGAAGACGCGGCCCAGGTGGTTGCCCTCCAGCAACGCCGCCACGAAGCTGTGGCCCGGTGTGCCCTCCGGAAAGAGGGGGCGGATCCGTGTCACGTCGGTCGGCGCAAGCTCGTGAAGCGAGTGCGGCATCGTGATCTCCTTGGGTGGTCGATGGGCTACTCAGTTCCGTCTGTTGTACGCCGATCGCCGGGCAGCGCAACCGGCGGCGCTTGGCGGCGCGCGCTCGGGCTCGGCACCTCCTCCGGCGCGGCGTTCGCAGCCGTGGTGGAGGTGCTGGTCGAGGTCTGCAAGCGCACGAAGCACCTGTTTCCCTACGAAGCCGAGGCGGCGGATGTGAGGGCGGCGGTGGCAGCGACGGGGCACTGAGGGGATTTTGAATCACTGAGGCACTGAGGGCACTGAGGGCACTGAGGGCACTGAGGGTCGCTCGTCCAGGGAGGCGGCGGCAAGCGAGGCCACGGCTCGCGGGGAGGCTGCAGTGTGTTCATCCGCTTCAGTGAGTCAGTGATTCAGGGCCTTCGAACCACTGAGGCACTGAGGGCACTGAGGGTCGCTCGTCCAGGGAGGCGGCGGCAAGCGAGGCCACGGGTTGCTGGGGGCTGCAGTGTGTTCATCCGCTTCAGTGAGTCAGTGATTCAGGGCCTTTGAACCACTGAGGCACTGAGGACACTGAGGGTCGCTCGTCCGGGGAGGCGGCGGCACGCGAGGCCACGGGTTGCTGGGAGGCTGCAGTGTGTTCATCCGCTTCAGTGAGTCAGTGATTCAGGGCCTTCGTCGCCAGATCATCCAGGCCCGGCGCCGGGTCGTCGCCATCGATCACCACGATGCGGTAGCCGAGCGCCTTGAGGCGCCGGCGCTTCCGTTGGTCGGCTGCCCGGACGTAGTCCTGATGATGCGGTGAGCCATCGACGAAGACGACGATCCGTGGATCGTAGGTGAAGTCGGCGATGGCGAGCGGGGCGTCGCCGTCGTAGATCGTCGTCTGGGCGCCGTCGGGGAGGGGCAGACCGCGCTCCTGGATCGCCCGCAGGATCCTGCGCTCCAGTCCGGACTCGCAGTGTGTCAGCAACGTGGCGTAGCGATCCTCATCCTGGACTTGCGCGATGGTCAGGCTCTCCAGCGAGCGGAGCCAGGGGAGCACGAGCGTGCGGTTGAGCCGCTCGTGCACACGCTGGTTGTAGAAGCTCAGCAGGCATGCGTAACAGGCCCTCTCGCAGCCGCCCTCCGGATCGCCCTCGTGGAGCAGTTCGCGGGCCCGTGCGATCGCGGCTGACATGCGGCCCGGTTCGTTCAGTGAGGCGAGCACGCCGCTGCCGCCCACGGTGGTCTCGTAGAGCACGATGCGGAAGGGCGTCGCGCTCTTGGTTTCTGCGTCCTGCGCAACCGGGGCCAGGAAGCCGTTCAGCTCGCGTTCATCGAGATTGAAGGTCACCATCAATGCACGCAACAGCGTATGGGTCAGGGTCAGATAGAAGCTCTCGGCCTGGTCCGTCTCGACGCTCTCGGGCAGTGGGATGTCGAGGAGGGCGATGTCGCTGTGGATGGCCGTCGTCAGCCAGAGTCCGCGCTCCAGATCCGTGAGGCCCCCGTGACGCGGACACTCGCCCTGTCGCTGCGTCGTGTAGACGTGCCTTTCCAGCGCGTTGTCGCCGATCAGCCAGGCGTGACACTTGCGGCAGAGGGTGAATCCCTCGGGGTACCCCTGCGGGTCCGGCGGACCCTGGTTGATCTGCAGGATCTCACCACCGTGCTCCAGCGTCATGCGCAGGGCCTCGCCACGCGCTGTCGCGACGGCGTAGCGTTGCCGGTCACCGCCGGCGCGGTAGTGAGGGGAGGTCACGTAGCCCCTGCGCATACGTTCCTCCTCATCGGCGGTGATGCGGGCGCGCACCTGGGCGAACATATCCACCATCCCCATGGCGGGCCGTCCGTGGATCGCGGTGAGGTCCGCACCGCACTCACAGCGGGCGCGGCTCACCTCGTCCTCGCCGACATAGGCGCGCAGGCACTCGGGGCAGACCAACACGCGCTCGATGTCCAGTTCCATCTCTGTGGCGCTGCCCTCGCCTGCTGCACGGCGCCGGCGGGGCCGCGCGTGCGTGACAGCGTATTGTTCGCCGCGGTAGTAGACAAAGTTGCCCGGCGCGAACTCACTCAGGGCGATCTCAGGGTCGCGCGCCAACTCATCCTCCCGATCGTTGAAGGACAGAATCGTGGCCTGAGGGGGGAAGGCGTAGCCGGGCAGGAAGCCCTCACCGCCCAAGTAGCGGTAGAGATACCAGTCACCGCGACCCTCGCGCATCTGCTGCAGCTTGCGCTCGATCACGTCCCGCCGGCGGCTGAGGCTGGTGTCCACATGCTCCGCGCCGAGCGTGACGTTGATGGCTTCTCGCTCGCCGTCGAGCCGCTCGTATTCGGTGCGCCAGCGCTCCATCCGCAGATCGAGTGTTGGCACGAAATCACGCACCACGCCCTCGATGAAGGCGCGATCCAGCCAGGCATACGCCGCCAACTCGGCCTCAAAGGCGGACTCGACTCCTGCGACGATGCGCGTGAAGTGCGTCTCGATGCCGCGCTCGTAAGCGGTGCGCCAGTCCGTAAAGAGCGGATAGTGCAGGTCGGGGCGGGTGTGGTCCACGAGGTCCTGTGGTCTACCCGGCAGCCGTTCGGCCCCCAGCAACCCGAGCGTCTCCAGCACCAGGGCGTGGATGTGGCTGGTGAGCAGCGCTCGATTGTCGAGTCTGAAACGCGGAGCGGCGATCGCTCCGGCGATCATCTTCTCCGGGAAGCGGTAGAAGTATTGGTCGTGGGGACCGCGGGCGCTTCCCACACCGGCGAAGACCGAGATCAGCGAGGGATGACCGCTGCGCCCTGCCCGCCCTGCCCGCTGCGCGTAGTTGGAGGGGCTGGGCGGCACGTTGCGGAGCGTCACAGCGTTCAAATGACCGATGTCGATGCCCAGCTCCATCGTCGGCGTGCAGACCAGCACGTTGAGGGGGTCCTCCGGGTCGCGGAAGCGGATCTCGATCTCACGTCGCTCCTGACCATCGACCTGGCCCGAGTGCTCCTCCGCGGTGACCGGTGTTGCCTGACCCAGCGGCGTCGCGTAGACCTGGCGGAAGTAATTGCCGGTGAGGTCCTCCTCGCCCAGCGTGGTGCGGCAGGTTGAGCCGGTGCACACACGCAGGGTCCGGAAACGGTGGACGGTGCCGCACTTCGGACAGCGCTGGTGCTCGGCGGCGCCATCGGCCCAGAGGAGCAGATCCGGGCTCACCATCCACAGGTTGAAGCGCTCGCGCATGTGGTAGGGCGACGCGCCGCGCTGCACCAGGAACTCGGCTTGCGGGTCGCCCAGCTTCGCCACGATGCGCGCCAGCAGCTCCTGCGCGCCCTGATGGCTCAGGGGTTGGTCGATCGCGTCGCAGACGCGCTGCAGCCAGACCATCGGCTGCGTGCTCGCCGCCGTGGTCAGACGGTAGACGGTCAGCGGAAACCGATTTGGGGCCTCGTCGCTGTACCCGACCGGTCCCCTGAAGGTGCCATCGTGAATGAAGGCCTCCTCGTTCAGGTTTCCGAGGACCTCGCGCTCGAACTTCAGCGGCTCCAGGATCGGCTCAAACGGCAGCGCCAGCCGCTTGCGCATGATGTCCATCAAGCCCAGCAGCAGGTCGTAGCGCACGTCCTCCGCCAGTCCCGACATCTCCGGCACATCGGCCCAGTAGGCCCCGTCGGCGGCGACCGCGGGTAGACCTGCATAGCCCACGACCAGCAGACCGACATCCTCAAGATTCTGATGGGACCGCCGATGAGTCGCTCCGAGCTCCCACAGGGTGACGAAGGCCAGGTACTCGCGATAGCGCTGCTCGGCCCTCGCATCGCGCTTATAGACACTCGTGCCCTTGCGGAAGTTGGGGAGGACGCGGTGTCGCTGCTGAGCCTCAAAGAGCAGATTGCCGACCTCCTGAAGTCGCAGCCCCTCTCCAGTGCCCCACAGATGTCCGGCCTCTTCCAGCGCCGTGATGAGCGTCTGGCGGAAGGTGAAGCGGCGATGCAGGCTGTTCATGTGCGCGGCCTGCAGCGCCGTGTCCTGCCGGTTATCTGAGAAGGCGATGACCTTGTTCGCCTCACGCGGCAGCGACTGCACCTGGGCACTCACGAGCACGTCGGTCGCCGTGGAACGGCCCACCGACCCGAAGGTGAAGAGCTTGTTATACTCGCGCGACCGCCGGTCGTGGACGATGCCGCACTGCGGACAGAGCAGGAAAGGCGCCGGCAACAGCGTCACGGCAAAGGCGCGCGGGTGTCGGCACGGGCGGTCGCCTGCAGGACGTTCCCGATCGGATCGACGATGGTGGGCCGCAGCAGGCAAGCCGTCGCCATCGGCCAGCAACTGCCCACAGTCAGGACAGACCAGGTGCCGGCTCGGCACCACATCCTGGTAGCCGTTGGCGCCGCCGCGGACCTGTCCGGTGGGCGTCAGCCAGTGATTGGGTAGCTCGATCTCCGCGTGGCCCCTCATCAGATAACCCGCCTTCCCCGGGGGATCCACTGCGTCCAACTCCGCGGGGTGCAGCCGGCCCGTCGCGTCAATAGCCACCGACCAAAGCTCCTGCCCGCACGCACGGCAGAAGACCAGCGGATAGGTCGGTACGTCGGGTCGCTCGGTCGATGCGCAGACGGGGCAGATGCGCTCTCCGCGATCGTTGAGGTGCGGATTCTGCAGATCGAGACACGCGGAAATCGCGCGCCCCTGTGAGAAGAAGGCGTGGAGCTTCGGCACGAGAGGCGGGGCCGAGGGTGAGCTTGCCGGCTCACCCATCAGTGTGGCCTCGACCTCGACCTCCGACAGCCCGAGCGCCTCCGCCAGATCGGGTACCGTGCGCGGGCCCTGGGCGAGGGCCTCGGCGAGGCGGCGGGCCTCGCCACCAAGGTCCGCGGGCCACGGCGCATACGACTCGGTCACCACGTCGGCGGCCTCGAAGGGCTCGCCGAAGAGGCGGCCCGCGAAGTCGGCGACCGCTTCCCTGGCGCTGGTCTCGCCCGTGCTCTCGACGGTGGCGCTGGTGGCGATGCAGCGCAGCGCTCCCTTGGTGCCGGTATGCTGTTTGAGGCGGCGGATCAGGGCCGCCACGTCGGCGCCGCGCTTGCCGGTGTAGGTGTGTACCTCGTCGAGCACCAGAAACCGCAACACGCCAGGGGTAGCGAAGAGCCGCCGATCCTCGAAGCGTGTCAGCAGGAGCTCCAGCATCACGTAGTTGGTCATCAGGACATCGGGCGGCTCGGCCTGAATGCGTTCGCGCGAGAGCACTTCACTGTCGTAGGGGGCATCACGCCCGGTAACGCGGCGGTACTGGCCCAACGCCTCGCTCTCCGAGGAGGGCGTATCGCCGGTGTAGCGGGCGATCGTCAACCCGCTGCCGTGGAGCCGCGCGGCGAAGTCGTCGTACTGGGAGTTGGCCAGCGCGTTCATCGGGTAGACGATCACGGCCTTGATGCCGGCGACCCGCTGCTCACGCGTACGCAGCGCTTCCGAGACGATGGGAATGCCGAAGGTGAACGACTTGCCTGAGCCGGTGCCGGTGGCGACGACGACGTTGGCCCCCCGAGCCGTGCCCGGATCGTCTGTGTCGGCCCCGAGGATGGTCCTTACTGCCTGCGTCTGGTGACGATAGGGCAGGATCGGCGGCGAGGTCGGATCGTCGAGCGATTGCCGGAAGACGCCGAGCACGCCGGGGTGGAGCAGGCCTGCCTCGATCAGCTCGGGCAGCGTCTCGCCGGGCGCGAAGGGGCGGGAGAGCTGGACGTAGGGCGGCTTCCAGAGCAGGGTCCCGTTCTCGATGCGCTCCATCACCCAAGCGCGGATGGCGGTATCCTGGAAGCGCTGGAAGGTCTCTACGTAGGTCCGGTAGTCCTGACGGACACGTTGAAGGATCTCAAAAGGGTTCATCGGCCTTTCCTCCGCACGTTCACGCTGCGTGTATGCTCACCCACTCGTCAGTTGGCCAGCCGCTTGATCTGTAACTGCTTGCTGCCGAAGTTGATCAGCAGCCCGACGCGATACCCGGACGCCTTGAGGTAGGAGAGCGCCTGCACGAAGTCCACCTCCTCCAACTCCGCCTTGGCCTTGATCTCCACCATCACCCCACCGGTCTCGTCGCCGATCACGAAGTCGACCCGCTTCGTCCCGACCTTCTCACCCTTGTAGCGCACGTCGATCGTGACCTCGCGCTCGAAGTCGAGGCCCTTACCGGCAAGCTCGATCTCCAGCGCACGCTGGTAGATGACTTCCATAAAGCCCGGGCCGAGGCCGCGATGCACCTCGGTCGCGGCCTTGAGAACCTTACCTGTCAGGGCGGACAGAAGATAGCGCTCGTCGACATAGGTGGGGTTGGGCATCGTAGGTCTCCTTTTCTAGGCTGGGTTGAGCACTGGGAGCGTTTGAATCACTGAGGCACTGAGAGCGCTGACGGCACTGAGGGTTGCTTATCCGGCTCGCATCGGTCGCCGCGGCTCCTGACCATTGTGATCCTCAGTGTGTTCATCCGCATCAGTGTTTCAGTGCTTCCGGGGCCCTTGAACCACTGAGGCACTGAGAGCGCTGACGGCACTGAGGGTTGCTTATCCGGCTCGCATCGGTCGCCGCGGCTCCTGACCATTGTGATCCTCAGTGTGTTCATCCGCATCAGTG
>JAXGUU010000194.1:0-7796 GCA_040774145.1 Anaerolineae bacterium | reverse complement strand
AATGCCCGCATCCGCCGATCCAGTTCAGCCTCGATCTCACTCAACGTGGCATGCTGATGCTCTTTCCGCCACGCCTTCATCCCTGTCAGCAACTCTTTGCTCGCGCCTTCCCAATCCCGGTCGAAGTCTTCTGGCTGCATCATCTCGCTCCTCCACCGTCGTCTCGTCCCCCGATTCTACCCCCTTTGCGGAAATCTGACGCACACCCGCGCCGCGGCGCAGGAGCACAGGTTTTAGGAAATGAGCGAAATGCGGTATCCTGTAACGCAGAGTGAGAGGATACCGCATGGCGAGAGTAGCAGAGCAGCTCAGCAGCGCTGAAGAGCGCGAACAAGAGTGGTTCGTGTTCGTGGAGAACCGCGAGGCGGTGATCGCGGCACTGGAAGCTGGGCGTTGCGATGGCATACTGCCCGCGGCGCGCAGCTTTCTGGATGGTTTCGCCGAATTCTGTCTGCGTGCAGGCGTGCTGCAGGCGTTTGAGACGTTCCCAGACCAGCGAACACGGCGCAGCATCCCGATGTTCTTCTTCTGTAACACGCTGGTGCACCGTCCGCTGTGGCATTTGCCGCGGTTGCGGCCGATCGAACACACACTGTTCCGCTCACCCTACATTCTGCGGCAGCTGGGGTTCAACGCGCGGCAGATCGATGAGGGCTTCTATCGGACGGCAGAAGGCACCAAGCCGTTCACTGCCGAGGCGATCGCCGATGCCTTTGTGCGCGCGCAGCCCGAAGACTTCCTGGCGAACCAGCAACAAGTGCTGCGCGCGTTGTGGAATTACTCTCCGGGACAGTTCCAGTCGGCGTTGTGGGCGATGGACAGCGTGCATTTCAAGGTACCGCGCGGTGCGCACACGCCGGAACAGGCCTTCAAAGCGTGTGTGCTGGGCGTGTGGCAGGAGAGTGTCGTCTGGCCGATGTTGTGGATGTTGGTGCCGCCGACCGAGGCCGAGACCACGGTGGGGCAGAAGTTGGTAACGGCTGCGGAAACCGTCATCGGCGAAGGTGCCATCCGCCATCTACTGGTGGATCGCGGCTACCTGGACGGGGCGTGGTTGACCGAGTTGCACGCGCGGGGCACGCGCGTCACCATTGGGGTGCGTCAGGACATGCTGATCATGGAGGATATGCGCAACCTGAGCCGCTTGCCGGGGCAGACGTGGGAGCAGGCCGAACCGCCCAAGATCCACGCCGCGCCCCAACCTGAGCGGGCGATCATGAGCTTACCCGCGATGGAGGCCGAATGGGCGGCGTGTGACGTGCCCTTGTCGGCTTGCCTGATCCGCGATACGTACCCCGATGAGGTCCGCTACCGCGGCTTGGTCACCACGGAACCGCACATCCCTGCCGGTGATATCCTCGACGATGACGGTAAGCGTTGGACCCTGGAAGAGGTCTTCATGACGCTGACGCGCTACTGGCACTTGGATGATCTGCCTCCCTGTCGCTTGGGGGTCGCCTACGCGATGAGCCACTTTGCGCTGCTGGCCTACACCTTGATGGGCTTCTATCTGCAGGAGACTGAGGCCGCCCTGGACATCAAGACCTGGAGCAAGGCGCCACCGCCCCTACCCATGCCCGAACGCGAGTTAGCGGTCTATGCCGGTCCGCATTTCGCGCTGCTGTTTCCTAGCCAGTTAGTCACGATCATTCTCGAACATATGGACGCCTGGCAGGCTAACCGCGAGCAACTTCTGATGGCACTTCGCCTCACCGAAGGCAATACCTAAAACCGGTGCTCCTGCGCCGCGGCGCCGCGGCGGTGCGCGACCAGGGCCCTGGACCAGCGAGACCTATCTGCAGGCGCTCGCGCGGGATAGGGATCCCGCGCTCTGCGCTCCACGCCTAGTCCTTCTCAGGACTGTCTTTACGTGACTCGATCAAATCAGAGACCACCCCCCCGAGAATGCCTAACGATAAGCCTATCGCGATGTTGCCTAGCATCATACCGAACAGGAGACCCAAGGCTATGCCAACGCCGACACTGCCGGATTCGCGAGACTTCTGCTCCGATGACCTATTCTGGTGCCCCATCTTCGTCACTCCTCGCCTTGTCCACGCCCGCCCCCACGACAAGCCCGACCGCCGTGCCCACACCCGCAAGGATAATGTAGAGCACCTGCCCCGTGGACGCGAACAACACAACGCCCAGCCCACCACCGACAACGGTTCCAAACAACATACCCAACTCAGCGTACTTCCGTTTCATCCCCATTCTCCTTCGATGAAGTCTGACTTTTCCCCAGTCTACCAAACCGCGCGGGGAACCACATCACCCAATCGGGGGAGATCCCGTCACCAAGCTGGGGGATATGCGAGGGTAAGTCGCCACAGCTTTACTGCTACTGCAGTTGCGCTATGATGGCCTTTCGAAGTGCTGACCCATTCAAGGAGATCCTGTTGTCCGTGACACCGTCGCGCATCCCAACGCTCAAGCAGTACCGCACGTTGCTCGGCACCTACCTGCGCCCCTTGCGCCGCCAGGTCACAGTGCTGGCGCTGCTCCTCTCCTGCAGCATCGGACTGCAGCTCTGGACGCCCCAGATCCTGCGGCAGTTCATCGACTTAGCCCAGACGAGTGGTGTCTCCGACGCCCTGACGCAGCGGGCCGTGCTCTTCTTCACCCTGGTGACCATCGGGCGTGCCCTCCAATTGGGGACCACCTATGTAACGCAGGACGTGCGCTGGCGGGCGACCAACCGCATGCGCGGCGACCTGGCGGGCCACTGCCTCGGCCTGGATATATCGTTCCATAACGAGCAGACGCCGGGCACGATCATCGAGCGTATCGACGGCGACGTCGACACGCTCTCCAACTTCTTCTCCCAGTTCGTGATCCAGGTGCTCGGCAACGCTCTCTTGCTCATCGGCATCCTGGTTCTGCTCTTCTTCGAGGCCTGGCAGATCGGCGCCACCTTCCTCGTCTTCGTCGCCGCCGTGGCCTGGGTACTCGGAAAGTCGGTCGCGATCACGGCCCCGCTGTGGAAGGCGCAGCGCCAAGCCAGCTCGGAGCTCTTCGGCTTCCTGGAGGAGCGGCTGAGCGGCACCGAGGACATCCGGGCCAACGGCGCTGTCGCCTTCGTCCTCCGCGGGCTGCAAGCGGCGGTGAGAACGCTCTATCGTTGCAGCCAGCGTGCCTTTATGATCAGCGTCGCCCTGAACTGGGGCTTCACCGAGGGCGTGCTGGCCCTGGGGACAGTCCTCGCGCTCGGCCTGGGGGGCTACCTACTGTTGCAGGGCCGGCTGACCATCGGTGCGGTCTACCTCGTCTTCCACTACAACACGATGCTCCAGTGGCCGCTCAACCAACTGGCCCGCCAGCTACGCGACCTGCAGTCAGCCAGCGGCAGCATCGAGCGCATCCAGGAGCTCTTCGATCGCGTCCCCGACGTCCAGGACCCCGACCCTGCTGCGGCGACGACCCTGCCGTCAGGCCCCCTGACCGTGCAGTTCGACCGGGTCGAGTTCAGATATGAGGACGATGATCCCGTCCTCAAGGGGCTCTCGTGGGACCTCGCGCCCGGTGAGGTCTTGGGCGTCCTCGGACGCACGGGCAGCGGCAAGACAACCGCGACGCGTCTCCTCTGCCGCCTCTACGATCCGCAGGAGGGCGCCGTCCGGATCGGCGGGGTCGACCTGCGCCGGGTGGCGCTCGAGGACCTGCGCCGGCGCGTCGGGATCGTCACCCAGGATGTCCAGCTCTTCGAAGCGACGGTGCGCGAGAACCTCACGCTCTTCGACGACACGATCAGTGACGCAACGATCCTCGCCGTCGTCGACGAGCTGGGGCTGGGCACCTGGCTGCACGACCTCCCTCAGGGGCTGGATACCGAGCTCCAGGGCAACCAGGCGGGGCTCTCAGCGGGCGAGGCCCAGCTGCTGGCCTTCACGCGCGTCTTCCTGCACGATCCCGGGCTGGTGATGCTCGACGAGGCCTCATCGCGGCTCGATCCCCTGACCGAGCGGCTGATGGAACGCGCCATCGAACGGCTCTTCACGGGGCGGACCGCCGTGATCGTCGCCCACCGCCTGGCGACCGTCCAGCGTGCGTCGAAGATTATGATCCTGGAGAGCGGGCGCATTGCTGAATTCGGCGATAGGGCAGCGCTCGCCGACGATCCCTCGTCGCGCTTTGCGCAGCTACTGCGCACCGGGCTTGAGGAGGTGCTGGTATGAACGTCTGGAAGGCGACAGCGCGGGTGATCCGGCACGCCCCCGGCATCTACCTGCTCTCCCTACTCACCTGGACCGCGATCCGCTTTCTCCCCCTGATCCCCGGGCTGGTCACGCGGGAGATCCTGGACCGGCTCTCGGCGCAGGCGCCCGCGATGGTCGACCTCCGGGGCCTGCTGGCCCTGTTAATCGGTATCGCCGTCGCCAGGGTCGGCATGCTGATCCTGGGGCAGATCACCTGGCCTCGCTTCTACTTCGAGAGCTTCGGCCTGCTGCAGATGAATATGCTCTCGCACATTCTCCAGCGTCCCGGCGCGAAGGCGTTGCCCGGATCGCCGGGCGAGGCGATCAGCCGCTTCCGCGGCGACGCCTATCACATGGCCGACTTCAGCGCTGACTGGACCGTTGAGGTGATCGGTCAGACCGGCGCCGCCCTGGTCGGGCTGGCGATCCTGCTACGCGTCAACGCGCGGCTCACCCTGGGGTTGCTACTGCCCCTGGGCATCGTGATCGTCACCGTCTTTATCCTCAGCCGCTATATGCAGCGCTACCGTGCCGCGAGCCGCGCCGCAGCCGGGCGCGTCACGGCCTTTATCGGCGACATCTTCGGCAGCGTCCTGGCGATCAAAGTCAACGGTGCCGAGGCACGGGCCAAGGCGCGCTTCGACCGCATCAACGAGGTACGGCGCAAGGCGGCGCTCAAGGACGCACTGATCTCGGAGACACGCTTTACCATCTCCGACAGCGCAATCGACATCTGCATGGGCCTGATCCTGCTGATGGGCGCCCAAGCGATGGGCGAGGGGACCTTCACCGTGGGCGACTTCGCTCTCTTCGTCACCTACTTGGGACCCGTGACCTACGGCATCACGGCAATCGGCAGCATGACAGCCTGGGGCCAACAGACCACGGTCTCACTCAACCGCATAACCGAGCTGCTGCAGGATGCGCCCGCCGAGGCCCTCGTCGCGCTACGCCCCACCGTGCTGGCCCGGCACCTCCCGGAGATTCCGACCACGCCGCGCTCTGCCGCACACCGCCTCGAGGAGCTGGCGGTGACCGGGCTCACCTACCGGTATCCCGACACCGGTAGGGGCATCGAGGATGCTTCCCTGCTTATCCGGCGCGGCTCCTTCACCGTCATCACGGGCAGGGTCGGCTCGGGAAAGAGCACGCTGCTCAAGGCGCTCCTGGGCCTCCTGCCGCCGGACGCCGGTGAGGTGCGCTGGAACGGTGAGCTCGTTGAGGACCCGGCGTCGTATTTCACGCCCCCACGCTGCGCCTACACCGCGCAGGTCCCGCGCCTCTTCAGCGACACACTGCGTGACAACATCCTGATGGGGCTGCCGGAGGATGCGTCGGAGGTCGACGTGGAGGCGGCGATCCGCCTGGCCGTGATGGAGGAAGACCTAGAGGCGCTCGACCACGGGCTCGATACCCGCATCGGCCCGCGCGGCGTCAAACTCTCCGGTGGTCAGATGCAGCGTGCCGCCGCCGCGCGCATGTTCGTACGCGACCCGGAGCTCCTCGTCTTCGACGACCTCTCCAGCGCATTGGATGTGGAGACCGAACAGACGCTGTGGGAGCGCGTCTTCGCCCAGCGCGACGCCACCTGCCTCGTCGTCTCCCACCGCCGCGCGGTGCTGCAACGCGCTGATCACGTCGTGCTGCTCAAGGGGGGCCACGTCGAGGCCGAGGGCACACTGAACGAGCTCCTGACGACCAACGCCGAGATGCGCGAGCTCTGGCACGAGACGGCGGCGTAGGTCGACCATCGGTCTCCGGTGGTCTTCGAACAAGCGTAGGCTCAGCTTTTGTGCTGCGTAGTGTTCACCACAACGGGGGAATCTCTATGTTGGCTACTCTGCAAGAACGCAGAAAGAAACGGCTGCTGGTCAGCATCCTGTGCATAGCTCTCGTAGCACCTCGACTCGCGAGCATCAGCGCCTTCGCCACGATTGATGAACATGAGTGGCTTGTGAGTTCGCTGAACTTCTCGCACGCCCTGGCGCGTCGCGACTTTCGCGCGACCTACCGATGGGAGCACCCCGGCGTGACGACGATGTGGGTAGGAGCCGCCGCATACCTTCTACAATGTCCCGAATGTCTCGATACCACCGAGGTGCAGTCTCAGGACTACGAGGCCTATCTCGTTCAGTATGAGACCACGGCGCGAGTCATCTTAACGATCAGCCGCACGTTGATGGTTCTGATTGAGACGTCCATATTGCTGATCGTATACCGGATTTCACAGCACCTGCTGGGAACCGAAATCGCCCTAGTTGGCACGATCTTCATCGCGCTTGATCCGTTTGTCATAGCTCACACCCAGCTACTTCATCTCGACGGGCTGCTCAGCACATTGCTGTTGCTCACACTGCTGGCGTTCATCCGGTACCTCGACAGCCGGCGAGTAGCGCATCTTGTGTTGTCAGGAGTGGCGGCAGGTCTCGTCTGGCTGACGAAGTCCGTCGGCATTTTCATCGTGCCTGCCATCATTGCAGTCGCCTTGGCCGACGCAGCCAAGGCCCATCGACATGGGCCTAAGCTCAGGCAACACCTGATATCGCTCTTGGCCTGGGGGCTCATTGCAGGTGTGGTGTTTGCCATCCTGTGGCCGGCCATGTGGGTCGCGCCAGTGGAGACCGTGAACCGCATGAAAGACGCGGCGTTAAGCTACGCAGAACAAGGCCACGAGAGCCCGGTGTTTTTCCAGGGGAGGATCCATAGCGACGGCCGCCTTGGCGGCAGTTTCTACCCACTTAGCTACCTGTGGCGCAGTTCACCGGTCGTGCTCCTAGGACTTGGACTGGCATTAGCCAGCCGCCTATCGGGCCAATGGCGGCCCGGCCCAGCAGCAGGCTCGACCCATACAGGGCTGCTAATCTTCGCACTTCTCTACATGGCCCAGTTGAGTCTCGGCTACAAGAAGTTCGATCGCTATCTGCTTCCCATCCACCTTCCGATGATGCTAGTATCTGCCTATGGATGGGAATGGCTCGTTTCACACCTCAGCAAGTCTGTCTCGGCTCGTCGTCGATACCATCGACACATCCTCGTCTTGGTGGTGATCGGTCTTCACGCCTCTAGCCTCGTCTGGTCTTTCCCTTACCACCTAACCTACTACAACCCATTGCTAGGTGGTCTCCGCGGAGCCACCAATGCGATGACAGTCGGTTGGGGTGAGGGCCTCGATCGGGCAGCAGCCTACCTCGCAGAGAAGCCGGATGCGGACAAACTCCGCGTCGCCTCCTGGTATAGTCCATGCTTCTCGTACTTTTTTCCCGGAGACACTCTCAACATAGATAATGCGACGGACCTGAGCATGGAACACGTGGATTTCCTGTTATCTGCCGACTACCTGATCATTTACGTTCACCAATGGCAACGCGGTATTCCACGTTCGTTGATCGAGCGCATACAATCCCAGCAGCCAGAACACATTATCCACATCCGAGGTGTGCCTTATGTACACATCTATCGACTTAGAATCTATCCGAAAATAGGAGTTCACTAGCAAAAATGGCGTAACTTGCTATAGCTTAGGTTGTCCAAAACCAAGCAAAGCGAGGTTACGCCATGGCCAAGAAGTCTAGCACAAAACCTTCAAATGTGGATTACTTT
>JAXGUU010000193.1:0-7818 GCA_040774145.1 Anaerolineae bacterium | reverse complement strand
GCCGAGGTACTCGCCAGGATCCTGCGCTCGCGCTAGCGCAGTGCGCACAGGTGCACGGAAGGCGGGTCCTGCGCTCAGAAGCGGAGACGCGCCCAAAAAACAGATAGGGTTCTGTCCCCTCGCAGGGTGCGGAAACTCTGCGAGGGACCGGGGCCTCACGCCGACTGGTCTTAGCTTGACGCCTGTGGACGAGGGCTGTGGTATCTGCTTGGGCCTCCATGCCCTCAAGGGAGCGGCGCGCCCGCGCCAGGCAGGACGGCAGTCACCAGCATCAGGACCCCGATCGCGGCGATGAAGGCGGTGAGTGCCCAGGAGAGCCCATTCTGCAGACGCCCGTTGGTCCAGCGACCCATGATGCGAGCGTCGTTGACCAGCTTGAGCACCAGGACGAGCAGCACGGGCAACAGCAGGGCGTTGAGCGCCTGAGAGAGCCACATCACCGGGAAGAGCGGGATCCCGGGGATGAGCACGACCACGACGCTCACCACGATGATGCCGATGTAGATCCCGTGGAAGATCGGGGCCTCTTTGGGGCCATGGTCGAGCCCACGTTCCCAGCCAAAGGCCTCGCAGATGGCGTAGGTCGTAGAGAGTGGCAGGACCGAGGCGGCCAGGAGCGAAGCCCCCAGAAACCCCGAGGAGAAGAGATACCGCGCTGCCGATCCCGCCAGCGGCTCCAACGCCATGGCCGCGGCCTCTGCGGACTCGACGGCGATGCCGTGGACGAAGAGGGTGGCGGCGGTGCAGATGATGATGGCCGCCGAGACAATGTTGCCCCACGCTGCGCCAAAGACCACGTCGATGCGGGTGTGCTTGTACTGCCCCATCGTCACGCCCTTGTCCGCGACCGCGGCTTGCATATAGACGATGCCCCAGGGCGTGATGGTCGTGCCGAGCGTGGCCATCACGGCCAGAATGTAGTCGGGATCGGCGGTCAGTGAGGGGTTGATCGCCTCGCGCGCGATCTGGTCCCACGGGGGACGGATCGCGACCGCCGAGATGATGTAGGCGAGGGCTGCCAGGCTCAGGGCGAGCAACACCTTCTCCACGGCGCTGTAGTTGCCCCGCAGGACCAGCAAGCCCACGGCGAGGGCCGCGAGCGGCACGGCGACGAACCGGCTCAATCCCAGCAGCTCGCTGCTGGCGGCAACGCCGGCAAACTGGGCCATCGTCGTGCCCAGATTGGCCACGAGCAGGCAGAGCATCGCGAATGCCGTCACCTTCACGCCAAAGCGCTCGCGAATCAGGTCCGCCGTGCCTTTGCCGGTGACGGCACCCATACGGGCGGCCATCTCCTGGACGATCACCTCCCCGACGGTGACGACGATGAGCAGCCACAGGAAGCTATACCCATAGCGTGAGCCGGCCATGGAGTAGGTGGCGATGCCAGGTGCGTCGTTGTCTGCGCTGGCCGTAATCAGCCCGGGACCCAGGACGGCCAGGAAGAGCCCCAGCCGGTGCAGGCCGGAGCCGGGGCGTCGGCGGCTATGCGTCATAGTACCCTCCCAGGGTCTGCAGTGTCGTGGCTATGGTCACTGCTCCAGTGCGCCGGACAACAGGGGAGAGACGATGAGCAGTACCCCGATCGCGGCGATGAACACCGTGAGCCCCCAGGCCAGGCCGTGCTGAACCCGTCCGTTGACCCAACGTCCCATCACGCGCCGGTCGCCGGCCAGCTTGAGCAGCAGAACGAGCAGAACCGGCAACAGCAGCGCGTTGAGTGCCTGCGAGAGCACCATCACGCGAAACAGCGGGATGCCCGGGATCAGGACGACGAGCGCGCCGACGACGATCATCCCCACGTAGATCGAGTAGAAGAGCGGGGCTTCACGGGGCCGGCGATCGACCCCACGCTCCCAGCCGAAGGCCTCGCAGAGCGCATAGGTGGTGGAGAGCGGCAGCACCGAGGCAGCCAGGAGCGAGGCGCCCAGCAACCCGGCGGCGAACAGATAGCGTGCGCCGGACCCGGCCAGCGGCTCCAGTGCCATCGCCGCGCCCTCGGCGGATTCGACGGCGACACCGTGGGCGAAGAGCGTCGCCGCGGTGGTGATCACGATCGCGGCGGAGACGATGCTGCCCCAGGTGGCACCGGAGACCACGTCGATGCGCGTCCGGCGGTAGCCCTCGATGCCCATCCCTTTGTCGACCACCGAAGCCTGCAGGTAGACGATGCCCCAGGGTGTGATGGTCGTTCCGATGGTGGCAAGGACGGCCAGGATGTAGCCCGAATCCGCGTGGAAGGTCGGCACGACGGTCTCCCGCAGGATCTGGCCCCAGGGCGGGCGGATCGTGATCGCCGAGATGACGTAGCTGAGCGCTGCGAGGCAGAGCGCCAGGAGCACCTTCTCGACGACGGTGTAGTTGCCCTGTACGACCAGGAATCCGACCGCCAGGGCAGCCAGCGGCACGGCGAGATACCTGGTGAGGCCCAGGAGCTCCATGCTCGCGGCAATACCGGCAAACTCGCCGATGGTGGTGCCCAGGTTGGCCAGGAGCAGGCAGGCCATTGCGAAGGCAGTGACGCGGAGGCCGAAGCGCTCGCGGATCAGGTCGGCGATGCCCTTGCCGGTCACCGCGCCCATCCGCGCGGCCATCTCCTGGATGACAACGAGGCCCACGGCCACCACCACCAGCAGCCACAGGAAGCTGTAGCCGTAGTGGGAGCCGGCCATGGAGTACGTCGCGATGCCGGGAGCATCGTTCCCGGCATTGGCCGTGATGAGGCCGGGGCCGAGGATCGAGAGGATGAGCCAGGTGCGCTGCAGGACGCGGCTGAGGGCGGGCGTGATGATCGCCATGGTGTCGGTCCCCTGGTCGGCCTATGAGAAGCGGGGCAGGCGCTTCTTCCACGCCGTGGGAAGCACCGCATCGATCGCATCGTCGACGGTCACGACGCCCAGCATCTGTTGCGTCTCGGCATCGATCACGGGCACAGCCAGCAGGTTGTACTTGGCCACCAGATAGGCCACGTCCTGCTGTGGTGTGAGCGGGTTGACGGTCACCGGTGCGTCGGAGAGATCAGCGATGTCGGTCACCTGCCGATCCGGGGGGGCCATCACAAGGTCACGCAGCCGGATGACGTGCTGCAGGTGGTTGGCGTCATCCAGGACGTAGACGTAGTGCATCGTCTCGTCCTCCTGGGCATCCTCGGACCGCCGCAGATGGTCGATGGCCTCCGCGGCACTGAGGCCGGCCGGGACGCGCGCGAACTCGGTCGTCATGATGCCGCCTGCAGCATCCTCGGGGTAGGCCAGCAGCGACGAGACCTCCTCGGCGTCATCGTCCTCCATCAGCTCCAGCAGCTGGGTCGAGCTCTCGGCCGGCAGGTCCGCGAGGACATCGGCCGCCTCGTCGGGATCCATCTCCTCGAGGACATCGGCTGCCCGCTCGGGATCCATGTGCAAGAGGACCGCGGCCTGGACGTCGGCCGGGATCTCCGCCAGAGCATCGGCCAGCACCTCATTGTCGAGGCCGTGCAGCAGTGCCTCACCGGTGGGGCGGTCCAGGTCATCGAGGATCGCGGCGATATCGGCAGGCGGGAGTTGGCTGATCCGGTCGCGCGAGACGCGAAGGCGCAGTGGGTCGTCCTGGTGGATCGAGGCCACATCCTCCCAGGGGATGACGCGCTCGGGGAGCGCCTTGCCGACAGCGCGGGCCACGGCGCCGACGCCCGTTTCCAGGCCCAGCCGCCGCAGCAGGCCCAGTCCTCCCACGTCGACGCCGGTGACGCAGTAGCGCTCGCCGATGCGAGCGAGCTGTACATCGTTGACGCGCACCACACGGCGGCCCTCAGTGTCCACGATCTGGCGGTCCATCACGCGTTCCGCGAGGGGCAGCTCGCTGCCAGTCGGAGCATAGGAACGCAGCTTTTCCGAGGGTACGTTGAGGGTGATGCTGGGGAAGAGGCTGCTGATGTGCTCGGTGGCGATGTAGGCCGGCGTCTGATCGCCATCCTGCACGGCGATCGCCACAACCTTCGGAAAGGCCTCGTCGATGGGGCCGACGAGGAGGTCGTGGCAGCGACCCACAGGGCGCCCAAAAGCGTCCCAGATGCGCTGGTTCTGAACGCGGCTGAGATAGAACATAGTCCTGCCTCCTGATCACAAGGGTGTGCCGGCGCGCGTCTGCGCCGGCGCTGTGGGCGCATGCAACAGGGGCCACAGAACGGTCTGTGGCCCCTGGGACGTGCCTCAGGCAGGCAGGGCGGGGATCAGATCGGTCTGTGTCTGACTGCTGTCAGTGCCCAACGTCTCGGTAAGGGTACGGTGTCCGAGTTCGGTTGGCTACTGCTGGCTTCTTCAGACTGTCCTGGCATGATGGTCGGTCTTATCCTCTTCTGGTCGTACAATGATGGGACGCGCGCGTCGACACGCTGCGCATGTGGGTCCGACACCTATTGTACTCGAGATTCCCTTTCTGACAACGCCTCGCCCTAGTCCACGGCGAAGAAGACGGAGCGCAGCGTGACGTAGGCGAAGTACATCGCGATCAGGTAGATGGCGCCCTTCTTGCCGACGGTGCCCCTGTTGAACCACAGGTAGGCCCACAGAAGCGCTCCGGAGATCGCCTCCCATGGCAGATCCCAGAGCACCAGTGGTCTCGGCACCCAGAACTTCGAGATGAGCGCGCCGCCGCCGATGGCGACCAGTGGGTTGGTGATGTTGCTGCCGACGAGCGTACCCAGCGGAATGCCGGCGTCGCCCTTGCGGATGCCCGAGACGGCAGTGATGAACTCGGGTAATGCCGAGGCCACGCCCAGCGTGAGCACGCCGATCAGCGACCCGCCGATCCCGGTACGCGCGACGATGATCTCAGTGATGCTTAGCGTGAGCATCGCGCTTCCGACGGTGACCGCCATTGCGACGACGGCCACACCTGCGGCGACCCAGGCTTCACGTGGCGTCCGCGGCACGCCCGCGGGCGCCGCGCCGTTCTCGTCGAAGCCGTGGTCAAGTGGATCGTAGTGCTTGCGCTCATCGACGTAGAGGTAGTAGAGATAGCCGATGAACGAGCCGAAGAGGATCAGGCCGTCGATCCGCGAGAAGGTGCGGTCCCAGCCCAACACCAGGCACATCAGCGTCGTCACGATCATGGGGATCATACTCTTGGCGAGGAAGTAGCGCTTGAACACGAGCTTCCCAGCCAGCAAGACCACGATGGCCATGATCAGCGTCTGCTGCACGACGTCGGAGCCGATGTTGGCGCCGAGAACGAGTGCTGAGCCGATCTTGTAGTCGACCCGGTTGGCCAGGATGCCGACCGAGGCGGTGTAGTGGGCCGCGATCTCGGGAATACTGGTGGCCAGCGAGACCACGGTCACCCCCATGAACGTGGTCGACAGATGGAAATAGCCCGCCAGGCCCATGAGCTTGCGCACGGCAAACTCAGCACTGATGACGAGCAGGGCGATCGTCACCAGTCCGACGAGTGATACGAGTAGCGTCGATGAAGTCTCAAGCATGATGTCCTCTCCTCCTCCAGCCAGGCTGGGGGCGGCGCCCCCAATGAACCACGCGAAAAAGGGCCGCAGACATGTCTGCGGCCCTGGCAATGCACGCTGCCCCCTGCGAGGCAGATGCTACAACACTTGGTTACACGATGCTATGGCGTGACGTCACAGCGCGTGCGCCAGGGTCGGCGCCGCGCGACTCCTTCAGGGTCATCGAGGACGGGATAGGTCGGGTCCAGGTGGAATCTCAGTATCGTCACGGTTTTCCTCAGCGGCCTTAGTATACCACAGTTTGTTCGGTCGTCGGGAGTATGTCCTGGCAGCGCGTTCTATGAATGCAGGAAGAAGCGGACGCCCGTGATGACCACGTAGCGGTCGTGCCAGTCACGGTAGGTGCTGTAGAGTGCCTGCCGCAAGGCGCGTGCGGCCTGGTTGTGGAGGATCGCCTGCCACGGGTGCGAAGGCACGAACTCCGGCAAGATGAAGGTCACGTAATCGCCCTGTTCCTCCATGAATTCGCGGGCATAGGTGACCAGCGGATCCACCACCGAGCGATAGGGCGAAGGCAGCACGGTCAGCGCCAGCTCGGGGAAGATCTTGCGCCAGGCGGCCTCCAGGGCCGCGGCTTTTTCCGGGTCCACGGCTGCGGTGACGGCTTTGAGATCCCCCTTAATCGTTTGGGCATAACGGATGGCCTTGACGACACCGCGGTGCAACGTGTCGACGGGGACGATGATCGTATGGGAACGCATCGGGGTAGGCCACGCCTGGTCGAGCGAGAGCTGGGCCGCGACGCTGGCGTAGTGGTGGTGGATGCTGCGGAACAGTGCCACGAGCGCCGCGATCAGCAGGAACGTGATCCACGCGCCGTGCGTGAACTTCGAGATCGTCACAACGATCAAGACGAGCGCGGTGGTGATCGCGCCCACGCCGTTGAAGGCCGCTGAGCGCTGCCAGCCGGGCGTCTTGAGCTTCCACCAGTGGATGACCATGCCCGACTGTGACAGCGTGAAGGACATAAAGACCCCGACGGCATACAGGGGGATCAGGGCGTGCGTCTGGGCGCGGAAAGCAACGATCAGGATGCCCGCCATCACGGCCAGCACCTGGATGCCCACCGCGTAGACCAGGCGGTCGCCGACGAGGGCGAACTGTTGGGGCAGGACGCGGTCGCGCGCGATGAGATTGGCGAGGCGCGGAAAGTCCGAGAAGCTCGTGTTGGCGGCCAGAATCAGGATCAGGGCCGTGGCCGCCTGGATCAGGAAGTAGGGGATGGTGCGTCCGAAGACCCCGGCGGCGATGAGCGAGACGACGGTCTGACCCTCCTCCGGGACGACGGCGATCTGGTGGGCCAGGAATGTTATGCCCAGGAACATCGCCACGAGCAGCCCCGCCATCCACAGGAGGGTCTTGCTGGCGTTCTCAGCTTCGGGTTTGCGGAAGACGGTGACGCCGTTGCTGATGGCCTCGACGCCGGTGAGCGCCGCACACCCCGAGGCGAAGGCGCGCAGGATGGTGAACAGCGCCAAGGAGCGGAAGGTGTCCCACGAAGCGGTCACCGTGGCTGGCGTCACAGGAAGGTTGCCGGTGAGGACGCGGATCGCGCCGACGAGGATCATGCCGAACATCGAGACTACAAAGAAGTAGGTGGGGACGGAGAAGACCCGGCCCGACTCGCGCAAGCCGCGCAAGTTGATGATCGTCGTGATCGCCAGGGCTGTGAGCGCCAGCCACACACGGTAGGGCAACAGGACGGGGAACGCGGAGGTAATGGCGGCGATGCCCGCCGAGATGCTCACGGCGACGGTCAGGAGGTAGTCGATGAGCAGAGCGGCACCCGCCACCAAACTGGCGCTGACGCCCAGGTTCTCGCGGGAGACGGTGTAGGAGCCGCCGCCCGTCGGGTAGGCGTGGATCGTCTGGTAATAGGAGCCGGCGACGATGACCATCAGTGCGGCAATGGCCAGGCCGATGAACGGCCCGCCGGCCACGGCGGCGGTGCCGACGGCGACAAGGACCATCAGGACTTCCTCGGTGGCATAGGCCACGGAGGAGAGGGCGTCGGACGACAGGACGGCGAGCGCCTGAACCTTGCTCAGACGCTCGTGGCTGGCTGCCGACGTGGGCAGCGGGTTACCAATGATCAGATGACGGACCGTATCAAGCACGGAAGACCATCCTTTTCGGGTACGAGTAATGTATCAAGGTCCGCCATTATACACCTATCTGGCACGGGCCTCAGGTACCGGGGATCACCGGGAGCAGGATCCGGCTGGGGTGGACGGGGTCGTGGAGCACGGTTTGCACGGCGGGGCGGAGCTCCGTGTCGCTCGCGAGGTCGCCGCCGGTGTTGGGGTTGCGGCTGATCT
>JAXGUU010000192.1:0-7863 GCA_040774145.1 Anaerolineae bacterium | reverse complement strand
GGCGATGATTCCCCAGGGGGCGATGAACTCGCTCAACCCGGTGATGCGCATCGACAAGCAGATCATCGATGGGATGCTCGACCACGGTGTGACGATGTCGAAGGACGAGCGCGACACGCGCGTGGTCGAATTGCTGGAGATGGTGGATCTGGCCCCCAAGGTGGCGAAGATGTATCCGCACGAGCTGAGCGGCGGGATGCAGCAGCGCGTGACGGTGGCGCAGTCGATCTCGATGGAGCCGGACGTGATCATCGCCGACGAGCCCACGAGCGCGCTCGACGTCGTGATCCAGCGGCAGGTGATGGAGACGATCAACCGGCTGCAGGAGCGGTTGGGACTGTCGGTGATCCTCATCGGCCACGATATGGGGCTGATGGCGCAGACGGTCAGCCGGCTGGCGGTGATGTATGCGGGTAAGATGATGGAGATCGGGGACACCTACGATATGTTCAGGGATCCTCTGCATCCCTACACGCAGCTCCTGATCGAGAGCCTGCCTGTCCTTGAGAACAAGGGGGTCTTCAGCGGCATTCCGGGGATCACGCCGTCGCTGCTGAACCCGCCTGAGGGATGCGTCTTTCACACGCGCTGCCCTAAGGCGTGGGGGTTGTGTAGTGATGTGACGCCGCAGTTTACGGAGGTCGCGCCGGGGCGTTGGGTTGCATGTCATCTACACACGGCGGGTGCCGGCGATGCAGAGGGCGCTGGTTCCGGTGCCGGGACTGGGGTAAGCTAATGACCACATCACCACTTCTAGAGCTAAAGAACGTAACCAAGATCTTCGGCAGCAAGACCGACTACACGGTCGCGCTGGATGGTATGACGCTCGCGCTTGAGGAGGGATTCCCCAAGATCATCACGATCGCCGGGGAGAGCGGCAGCGGGAAGACGACGATGGGTATGCTCCTTCTGGGCTTCTACCACCCGACGATGGGCCAGGCCCTCTTTCGGGGACAGCCCATCAGTGAGTTGAGGGGCGAGGATCGGTTCCAGTTCCGGCGCGAGATTCAGGCGGTCTTCCAGGACCCCTTTGCGGTCTACAATCCCTTCTATAAGGTCGACAACCTGTTGAGCATCCCGATCAAGAACTTCAAGCTCGCCAAATCCAAGCGGGCAGCGCGCGAACTGATGGATGAGTCGCTGGAGCGGGTGGGCCTGCGCCCGGAGGAGACGCTGGGGCGCTATCCGCATCAGTTGAGCGGAGGGCAGCGGCAGCGGATCGCCGTGGCGCGCGCGTTGATGCTTAAGCCGAAGTTGTTGGTCACCGACGAGCCGGTCTCGATGGTGGACGCCTCGCTGCGCTCGACGATCCTTAAGTCGCTGCGGATGCTGAATCAGGAGTCGATGACGCCGATCTTCTACATCACCCACGACTTGACAACGGCGTACCATGTTAGCGATTACATCATCATCCTCTACCGCGGGTCGGTGATGGAGGCCGGCAACGTGGACAAGATCATCCGCGAGCCGACCCATCCCTATACACGGCTGTTGGTCTCGTCCATCCCGTGGCCCGATCCCGATCTGGCCTGGGGCGGCAGTGAGGAGATGATCCAGAAGAGCCAGGTGGCGTTCCAGAAGATCACCGGCTGCAAGTTCGCGCCGCGATGTCCGCACAAGATGGATATCTGCGATACCGCGCCGCCGGGGTTGTTCGCCGTGGCTGAAGATCGCGTGTCTGCGTGCTATCTGTACCAGCAGCACGACGTGCTGCCGCGCGAGGAGCTGACGAAGGTCTTCGCCTGAGAGGACTGAGGGGGTAGGACATGCGGCAGCTGCCGCATGTCCTACCCTCTTTGCTTTGTTATGGGAGGATAGCGTGGGATTGATGAGCGAGGTGGGGCGGAATGATCCGTGTCCGTGCGGGAGCGGGAAGAAGTACAAGCAGTGTTGTGGTAG
Organism: Anaerolineae bacterium; assembly: GCA_040774145.1. Classification (GTDB taxonomy): domain Bacteria; phylum Chloroflexota; class Anaerolineae; order B4-G1; family SLSP01; genus PWVB01. The sequence continues at coordinate 5,964 of JAXGUU010000192.1, read as the reverse complement.
GCCGCGGGGGGCGGCCGACGTCGTGTATGTGCATCCGGCGAAGCAAGGGGTGGATTTCTACGCGGCCCAGCAAGGCGCACGGGATGTGCAGCTGGGGCGGCCCTATGGACTGATCCCGATGGGGGTGCCGGCCCTGGTGGCCGTGCTGCGCGCCCAGGGCGTGGAGGTCCGTGGGGTGAACTACCCGCTGGAGCGCGAGCTTAACCGGGGATTCGACCTGCGGCGGTGGCTGCGGGGCCGGCGACAGGCACGCGTGGTGCTGATCGACCTGCACTGGTACGAGCATAGCTACGGGGCGCTGAGCGCGGCGGAGGTGTGCAAGGAGGTGCTGCCCGAGGCGTGGGTGGTGCTGGGCGGGCTGACGGCGTCGGGGTTCGCGCGGGAGATCCTGGAGGGATTCCCCGCGGTGGACTTCGTGATCCGCGGCGATGCGGAGGTGCCGCTGGTGCAGTTGGTGGCACGCTGCTTGGAGGCGGAGCCCGGGCAGCTGCCGGAGGTGGCAGATGTGCCTAACCTGACGTACCGGCGGGACGGTGACGTCCGGGAGAACGCGCTGACCTATTGCGCCGGGACGGAGGCGCTGGACGAGCTGGACTTCGCGGATCTGAGCTTCCTGGATCACGGGCGTGAGTATCTGGTCCACGAGTACCTGGTAACGGACGTGGATAAGGCGCGGGCGGCGCTGGAGCAGGATCCGTTTCTGGGACGGTGGGTGGTGACGGCGCGGGGGTGTAAATTCGAGTGTTCCTACTGCGGGGGGTGCCGGAGTGCGCACCGGACGCTGGCGGGACGGGAGGGGATCGTGCCCCGATCGCCCGAGGCCGTGGTCGATGAGATCGAGCGTCTGGCTGCGCAGGGCGTGGTGCAGGTCTCGCTCTCCTACGATATCGCGGAGTTGGGGGAGGACTATTGGCGGGCGCTGTTCGGGCTCTTGCGGCGGCGCGGAATTGAGATAGGACTGTACAATGAGTGCTTTCAGTTGCCGTCGCCGGCATTTGTGCGGCAATTCGGTCGGGTGGTGGATCCGGAGCATTCGTGCCTGGCGTTCAGCCCCCTTTCCGGCGCGGAGCGGGTGCGACGTCTGAACGGGAAGCTATTCACGAACGGCGAACTGATCAATGTGCTGGATGCGGTGATGCTGCAGGGTATCTTCGCGTTGGTCTACTTCTCGCTGAACCTGCCCGGGGAGACGGATCAGACGCTGGTGGAGAGCGTGGCGCTGGCGCGGGAGTTGTGCGAGCTCTATCCGGAGGAGCGAATTCGGATCATGAACTCGTGTCACACACTGGACCCGCTGTCGCCCATGGCGGTGCACCCGGAGAAGTTCGCCATCGAGGCGACGATGCGGAGTTTCGCGGACTGGTACGGGTACTGTCGGGACACGCAACTCGGCGGCGCGGAGGCGCGGACGGAGGCGAACCGCGGGTTCGCGCCGAGTGTTGAGGGTTCGCGGCGCCTGGAGATGATGGCCGACGCGTGGGACGCGGCCCGGACGGGACACGAGGCATGTTGGTGGCCGATCCCACCGAGCTGGTAGGTATGAAGGAGGATAGCGTGAGTGACGAGGTGAAGGTGCTGTATGTGCACCCGGCGAAGCAGGCGGTGGATCTCTATGATACGCCGGCGCGGGCCAAGTTTGGGCGGCCCTATGGGTTGATGCCGATGGGGGTGCCGGCGCTGGTGAACTTGCTGCGTGACAACGGTATTCCGGTGCGGGGTGTTAACTTCCCGATGGAGAAACGGCTGGATCCGAAGTTCAACCTGCGGAAGTGGCTGCGCGACCATGCCGGCTCGGAGCCGGGTGCCGGCTCGGAGCCGGGTGCCGGCACGGAGCCGGGTTCTGGGGCGCGGATCGTGCTGATCGACCTGCACTGGTATGAGCACAGCTACGGGGCCATCAACATGGCTCAGGTGGTGAAAGAAGAGCTCCCGCAGGCATGGGTCGTGCTGGGCGGACTCACGTCGTCGGTCTTCGCGGATGAGATCATTCGGGACCTGCCGATGGTGGACTTTGTGGTGCGCGGCGATGCTGAGCGTCCGCTGCTGGCGTTGACGCAGGCCCTCTTGAGCGTGGAGGAGCCGGGGGTATTGCCGGATCTCTCGAGGATCCCGAATCTGACCTACCGGCGCGAGGGGCAGGTCGTGGAGAATCCACGCACCTATTGCGCGGCACCGGAGGATTTTGCCGAGTTCAACTTCGTGGATCTGGACTGGCTGGAGCACGAGGATGAGTACTATGTGCACGAGTACCTGGTGATCGACATGGAGGTGGCCCACGCTGCCCGTGAGGGCGCGGATATCAGCCACTATCGCGGGCGGTGGATCACGACGGCGCGCGGATGCGATTTCGAGTGTTCCTACTGCGGCGGCGCGAAGAGCGCGCACGAGGCGATCGCGGGGCGGCGGGGGATCGTGCCTGTGCCGGTGGAGACGATCGTCGATCAGATCAAGCGCTTGATCGAGCACGACGTGATCCAGGTCTGCTTCTCGTACGATCTGGCGGCGATGGGGGAGCGCTACTGGAAGACGCTCTTCCGAACGCTGCGCAAAGAGGGCATCAAGATTGGGCTGTACAATGAGTTCTTCCAGCTGCCGCCGTCGGGATTCATGGCCGACTTCGTGAGGACGGCGGATATGATCCACTCCGAGGTGGCGCTCAACCCCTACTCGGGGTCGGAACGCGTGCGGCGACTGAATGGGAAGCGCTATAACGAAGCGCAGTTGTTCAACGCCCTGGACGAGGTGAACCTCTACAACGTGCCGATCATCGTCTACTTCTCACTCAACCTGCCGGGCGAGGATGAGGAGGCGGTGCAGGAGTCCATCCGGCTGGCGCAGGGGATCTACGACATGTACCCGCACTCGAAGCTCAAGATCCTCAACTCGTGCCACACCGTGGAGCCGCTGTCGCCGATGACGCAGCATCCCGGACGCTACGGGGTCGACGTGCAGTGGCACACGTTTAGGGACTGGTATGAGTACTGCCGCAACACGCAGATCCAGTTGCCGGGAGCGCGTACGGGGGAGTGGCGAGGGTTCGATGTGATCCCTCGTGGGGCGCGTTCGGTCGAGGCGATGGCGGATGCGTGGGATAAGGCCAGCGAAGGTCGCGAGGCGACGTGGTGGCCGATCCCGCCGAGCTGGTAAGGGGATCCCGGATGACAGGATATCCGACCGTCGACGCGGAGCTGCAGCGCGTGCTGGTGGCGAGTGCGCAAGCGTCGGTACACTTCGCGCTGCAGTGCCTGGAGCCGGTGGGTGAGCGCCTGCGGGCGACCTCCACGTTCGTCGATGCTGCGGGTGAGGTCATGCATTGGCACGACTTCGGCGATCTTGAGGGGCCGGGGTGGGCCGCGAATGCCATCGGCGGGGCGCTGCTGCTGGCGCGGTGGGGACGTTACACCGGCGATGCGTCGCTGGTCGCTCAGGCTCAGAAGCTGGCGGACCACGTGTTGGAGGACGGCTTTGTGCGGGAGGATGGCTTCATCTGGCCCTACTGGGACCTGGCCCAGGGTCGCTTCTGCCTGAACTACGCGCACAACGATGGTTGGCTCTGCCCGGGCTCGCTGGCGAAGGTAGGCGTGCAGATGCTGGAGTTGGCCGAGGTGTTGGAGGCCATGGAGCTTCGCTCCCCTGGGCGCTTGGAGAGAGCGCAGGCGCTCCGCCAGACGGCGGAAAAGCTTGGGGCGTGGCTCGAAGGCCACGTGCCGCGGTTGGACAACGGTTGGGTGCCGAGGCGGATCACGCTGAGCGGAGAGCCCTATGTGCTCAGCCCGGAGGGGGGGCAGGACCCCATCTTCGATCACAGCGCCGATGGCCTGTTCCTGCTCTCGCTCTGGACGCGGTTGGGTCGACACGATCCGGCTGAAGCGTTGGGAGAGGCGTTCGTAGGCGCCGGCGGGTTCTGGGGAAGCATCAACCACGACACCTATGATGATCACGAGAACGTCGCCTATGCCGTAGCGTTCAGGACGCTTCGCGAGGCTGCCGACGCGCTGGGGCGCCGCGCGTGGCGCCGCTTTGCCTACGAGGTGGCGTTGCCGGCGATGGCGAGCTTCCGCATGGACCGTGACGAGCACGGCGTCGTGACGCACGGGCTCTTCTGGATGGAGCGGAGCTGGGATACGGCCTACCTCTGGGAGAACGCTGAGGTCGCCCAGGCCCACCTGGAGGCGTGGCTGGAGCGGGGAGAGACGCGTGATCGCGACACAGCCCTTGGAACGTTGTGGGCCATCGCACACCACCATTATGGCTCCCTGGGCTTTCTCTCCGAGGGGATCGACTGGAACAACCACGTGAGCCAGCGACATCATGAGGCCTTCGCCTACTATGGGGCGATCCGCTACACCGAGCCGCTGCTCAATAACCTGCATCTGGTCGAGGCGACCTTGACCTATCTGCAGGCCGAGGATGTGACGCCGCCGAGCGACACGACGCTGGAGGCGGCTTTGGCGGCCCTTGCGCCGTTGCGCCCGGTGGTCGGCGTGGACGATGATCGGGACGTGTTGGGACGCATGTGGCTGCGCCTTTCCTATCCGACGATCGCGACCGATGCGGGCGTTCGAGCGGCGATCGACTTCGCGCGCGAGGCCGGCATCGATGGTGTGCTGCTTTTTGAGGCCTCCTATGATACGGATCCCGCCCTCCTGTCGTTGGAGACGCTGCGCAAACGCTTTCAGCGGTTGAAGGCGGTGGTTCCGGCCTTCCGCGAGGCGGGCCTGGCGGTCCACATCAACGTTATGATCACGATGGGGCACGTCGACGCGGGCGGCGGACGCCCGGAGGCCTTTGGGTTCCAGTTCCTGGTCGACAGCGCAGGCGCCATGTCGCGATCCACGGCGTGCCCGTTGGATGAGCGCTTTCTGGCCTATGCGGAGCAGATCTATGCGTGGGCTGCGGCGTGTGGGGCTGACGCTGTCTGGGTCGATGACGACGTACGGTTTCTGTGGCATGACCTCGCGAAGATGACCTGTTTCTGTCCGCTGCACCTCGCCGCGATGGCGGAGCGCACCGGTCGGACGTGGACGCGGGAGTCACTGGTGGCTGCGCTCACCGATGAGGCCGCGGAATCCGGGTTGCGACGGACGTGGTTGGCCCTGCAGGCCGAAGCGATCGAGGGGTTGGCAGCGCGGATCGCGGCGGCTGCCCGCGGCGAGGGCGGCGCGGCCGCCGAGGCGCTGCAGATCGGCCTGATGAGCGTGGGGACGACGGTCCATCACGCGGAGGGACGGCGGACGGATCGCCTATTGCGCGTGCTGGCGGGTGAGGCTGGGACGCCGCTGCTGCGCCCCGGCTCCGGCTTCTGGCACGACTGGGCGCCGGCGGAGGTGCTGGTCAAGACGGAGGATGTCGCGCGTCAGGTGGCTTACCTGGGCAAGGACGTCAGGGTCGTTGCCGAGATCGAGAACCATCCCTATTCGCCCTTCCAGAAGTCGCAGCGCATGCTCGCGCTGGAGATGGCACTCAATGTCCTGGCGGGCACGCACGATGTGAGCCTGAACATCCTCAGCAGCACGATGCCCTTCGACGGCGGCGCCCGCGGTGACGCCGAGATGCTGCGCGGGCAGAAGCCCTTCTTGCGGGCACTGGCCCAGGCGCGGGCCGGTAAACGGCGCGTGGGCGTGGGGGTGGAGGACCGCGAGGATGTGGCGGAGACGGTGCCGGTCGGCGAGCGAGGCCTGATGGGCTGGATCGTGCCCCGTCCGTGGGAGGTGGCGCTTTCACGGATGGGACTGCCGGTCGGGATGCCCTATGATGCGCCGCATCTGTTGATGGGGGCCGTCGTCTACACCGATCGCTACGCGCTGGGGAGCGCGCTGCAGGATGGCGCGCTGCTGACGCCGGGAGCCGTTCGTGGGCTGCTGGACCAGGGATGGGGTGAGCGATTGGGGATCCGCGACGTGGTGCCCGCGCCGGTTGACGCAAACGAACTCTTCACGCATGATGGGCTCAACGGCGAGCACG
>JAXGUU010000191.1:0-7935 GCA_040774145.1 Anaerolineae bacterium | reverse complement strand
CCCAGGCCCAACCAGGCCACCAACATCCAGGTGTGGAGCGCCCGGGTCCAGCCTTCGATCCGTCGGGTCACGAGGGCTGCCATAGCAAAGGCAAAGGGAACCGCCAGCCCGACGTAACCGACGTAGAGCGCCGGTGGATGGAAGATCATCCCCGGATGGCGCAGCAGCGGGTTGAGGCCCTGTCCTTCAACAGGTGCGACACCCAACGTCGCAAAGGGGTTCGAATGCAGCACGGTGACCGTCAAGAAGAAAGCACTGATGAGGTTGAGGAAGAACGTGGCCCACGGTACCAACGGGCGCGCCTTCTCGTCGGGGAATCCGATCGCCAGCGCGGCAAAGAGCGCCTGCAGGGCGCACCACAACAACAGCGAACCCTCCTGCCCGGCCCAGATCGCGGAGATCTTGAGGTAGAGCGGGATCACGGTCGAGGAATGCAGCGCCACATAGCGCACCGAGAAGTCGTTGCTCAGGAAGGCCGCAAGCAACAGCAGCAGCCCCACCCCAAGCACCACAGCGAGCGCATATGTCGCCCGCTGCGCACTCGCCGTCCAGCGCGCATCACGCCTGCGCAGCCCCCAGACCGACGCGAAGGCCGCGTAGAGGGAGAGAGCCAGCGCGATCCAGAGCAGGCTCTTGCCGATCTCCGGGATCATCTAGTCGCCCGCCTGACCGGGGATCTCGTCCTCATATCGCGAGGGACACTTGAGCAGCAGATCATCAGCGACAAAGCGGCCCTCCTCATCTAGCGTGCCGCGTACGATCGCCTGCGCCTCGTTCGTCAGCAGATCGGGCTTCACCCCGCGGTAGACCACCTCAAGGCGCGGGCGCGTCGGATCCAATGTGGCATCGTGCAACACCTGAGCCAATCCACCGGCAGCCTCGACGGCTTGAGGGTCGCCCGGCACATGCACGATCGTGAAGCTCACCTGGGGGGTCAGAGCATCGTAAACAATCGTCTCCCCCAGCACGGCCCCCGAGACTGTAACGTTGCGTCCCGCTACCTCGTCGTCCAGTTCATGCACCTCCTGCACCGTCAGGAAGAACTGAGCCGCCGAGCCGGTGCTCGAGACGATGAGGTAAACAACAGCCACGACGACCAGCAAACCGGCGATCACGAAAGTCGTTCGATTACCCCTCATGAACACTCCTCGCATCCCTCACGCTGCTCTACAGCATACGCAAGTTTCACATTGAGGCAAGCCCCCAGCCCGGCATGATCGACAGAGTTGCCTTTCCGATCCGTTGGGTTAAGCTTGAGCTAGATCCCTGGACGTTCAGCGTGCGAACAGCCACTGCAGGAGTGACGACATGAGCAGCAGTGTCCACCCCGAGAGGGTGATTCGACTCGACCAGATGCCGGTCGAGGTCGAGCTCTGCCTGAGCTTGTCGTGGATGTGCCGCCTTCGCTGGCTCGCCGGCGCCGCCGTTATTCTCGCCACCTGGTTGGCCGGCACCGTGCTCGGGCTGGGCGTCCGGCCACTCCCCCTCATCCTCACCGGCGCGGGCGTGCTGGCCTACAATCTCGTCTTCCAGCGCTGGCTCACCCGCATCGAGTGCAGCCTCTCGGGCATCAGTCGACGCACCCGGACGCTGGCACGAGCCCAGATCGCCGCTGACTGGATCGCCATGGCGGCACTCGTGCACTTCTCGGGTGGCGTGGAGAGTCCGGTGGTCCTCTACTTCTTCTTCCACACCACGTTAGCGGCCCTGCTGCTCTCCACGCGGGACACCTTCGTGTTCACCGGTCTGGCCATCGTGCTGGTGACGGGCGTGGCCCTACTCGAATACACCGGCGTACTACCCCACCATCACGTCGCGGGACTGCTACCCGTTGAGCTCTACGCCCGTCCGGCCTACGTCGGCACGATACTCTTCTTCTTCGCCAGCGCACTCCTCATCTCGGCCTACCTGGCCACACGCGTCACGCGCCGTCTGCGCGACTGGGAGCGCGATATGGTCCGGCTGGCTCAAGACCTGCAGCGAGCCTACGATCGCCTCGAAGCCCTCACCCAAGGGGCCCAGGCGGTCAGTTCAACCCTCGCTCTGCAGGAGGTCCTGGACCGATTGACGCGCACCACGACCGAGGTGATGAACGTCACAGGCTGCACGATCCAGCTGCTTCAGGAGACAAGCACCGAGCTCTGCCTTGCCAGCACCTACGGCCTGAGTGACGCCTTCGTGCAGAACGGCTGCCTCCTGGTCGATCAGAACCCGCTGGTGCGTCAGGTCCTGGACGGCGAGGTCGTCTCGATCCCCGACGTCACCGCCGACCCCCGCGTCCACACGGATCCCGAGACCCAGGCCGAAAGCGTTCGCTCCACCCTGATTGCCCCCTTGATCGGAAAGACCGGCCCGCTGGGCATCATCCGCGTCTATGGTCACCGGGTGCATCGCTTCGCCGACGAGGATGCGCTGTTCCTGCGCACGGTTGCCAGCCACGGCAGTATCGCCATCGAGAATGCGATGGCCTACGAGGCGATCCAGCATCTCGACGAGGCCAAGCGCAAGTTCGTGCTGATGGTGACCCACGAGTTGCGCTCGCCCCTCGGCGTCGTGCGCAGCCTGCTCAATACACTCGCCGGTGGCTATGCAGGCCGGCTGTCGGATCTGCAGGCCGACATGGTCGGGCGTGCCCTGCGCCGCGCCGATTTCCTGCAGACGCTCATCGACGACATGCTCGACCTGGCAGCCGGCAAGGCCGGGCTCCGCGTCACCACCAGGACCGAGCCCATCGAACTCGGACCCCTCGTCCAAGGCATCATGGAGCGCTATCGCGTGCCGGCAGAGGAGAAGCGCATCCACCTGCACCTGGAGACCGCCCAACCACCGGACGAGAGGACACCGCCGCTCATCGTTTCGGCCAACCGTGAGGAGCTCGATCGTGCCATCACCAACCTGGTATCCAACGCCTTGAAGTATACGCCGGCGGAGGGTGCCGTGACCCTGACCCTGAGGAAAGAGCAGCTGCGCGCGGTTCTGACCGTAAGCGACACCGGTATCGGCATTCCGGAGGAGGCCCTTCCCCACCTCTTCGAGGAGTTCTATCGGGCGCCCAATGCCAAGGCCCAGGTCAAGCAGGGGACAGGCCTCGGTCTGGTGATCACCAAGGACATCGTGACCCGTTACGGGGGCACCATCAGCGTGAGGAGTGCGCCAGGCCAAGGCACGACCTTCACCGTGATCCTGCCCCTCGCCGACCGAGGCTAACTCGCGCCGGCGCTGGCCTTCGCCCGGTCTCTGTGCGATAATGGGGGTCAGGGACAGCGTTCGCCTTTCACACATTGGAGGGAGACCCATGGAGCCGAAGCGAATACTCATCGTCGATGATGATCCCGACCTCGTCCTCGCCACCCGCCTGGTCCTGGAGAGCGCGGGCTATGTCGTAGACGAGGCAGCGACGGGGGATGAAGGCCTGGCGCAGATGCGCGCGACGCCGCCTGATCTCGTGTTGATGGACGTGATGATGGCCCATCCCCTAGACGGCTACCACACGACCCAGCAGATCGCTGACGATCCCGCGTTGAGCAAGATCCCGATCGTTATGATCTCCTCCATCGCCGGATCGCAATACGCGGAAACCTTCCCCACCAACCAGCTTCTCTCGATTCGGGAGTTTATCTCCAAGCCTATCGAGCCGGAGCAGTTGCTCGCCAAGGTCAAGCGTTACGCCCGGTAGCACCACCTCACAGAGATACGCGCGTCCCTGACCCGAACACTGTCGGGCCAGGGACGTTGGGGGCACCTCACCGCTCGGCGGCGATCATCTCCGCGAATCGTGTTCCTGTCTCGAGAGCACGCTGCAGGAACTCGGCCTCATCCTCGATGCCGCTGTTGCCGATCGACACCTCCATACGTACGCACTTGTCGTAAGCGGACGTCGCGATGATCCGTGCCAGCCGCGCCCAATCCACCGTTCCCGAGAAGATCAGGTTGTGCTGATCGCCGGTTCCGTCGTTGTCGTGCAGGTGCACGGAGACTAGCCGATCATTCACCGTCTCCAGGCGGTCGAGGCCATGTCCCTCGACATTCCCATGCCCCGCGTCGTAGCAAAGACCCAGGACATCGGCACCATAGTCGCCGAACAATCGCTCCATCACGTCGAAGTTGTCCCGCGCCATGTTCTCCAGCGCGATCCTGACGCCATGCTCGCGAGCAAACGCGGTCAGGGTGTCCAACGAACGGCAAATCGGCGCTATGAGCGCATCGGACACCGCGGTCTCAGGCGCCCACCCTGGTAGGTGCAGGATAATCACGTCACTCCCGAACCGCGAGGCCATCGCGATACGATTCTCAACCAGCTCCACGCCCGCCAACCGTTGGTACTCGCGGGTGGACGCCCACGCCTTCTCACGCCCGTGGCTGGCGTGAATGTCGAGGATGTGCAGGCCCAGCTCATTGAGCCACGAGGCGATCTGATCGAGCTCGGGTCGGGAGTAGAGGAAGTCGGTGTTCCAGTGATGGCACCAGTGAAGGTGCGTGAAGCCTGCCTCCGCGATGCGACGCAGGTAGGGTTCGGGATCCCCTGTGTCGTGGACGTAATCCGTCGTGATCGAAAGCATCATCTCTCCTTTATCCGGATGTGAACGGCGCGCAGCAGGCTCAGTCCCGGCGCGCCTGAAAGGGTCTGAACGTCACCAGGTACAACACCGCCGCCGCCAGGCGAATGGTGCCCGAGACTATGAAGTCGCCGATGTAGCCGATGCTCGAGATCAGCCAGGCACCGATGAGCGGCCCGGCGATACTCACGGCACTCGACAACGTCATGTAGCCCGCCGCGGCCTGCGTGTTGTCCTTGCCCTCGAGAAGCTCGAGCATCAGGGCAAAGGCCGCCAACTCGTAGCCCGCGAACAGAAAGCCCGACGGCAGATCGACGAAAGCGACGTGCCAGGGTCGCGTCACGATGACGTAGATCATCGGGAGTATCGGAATGCCCAGACACGCGGTCGTGATCACCCAGCGCGCACCCCGCCGATCCAACAGGCGCCCCCAGAAGCGCAGCCCCAGCATCCGGGTGAACGACCGGAGCGTCACCAACAGGCCGATCGTGCCGGCGGGCGACCCCAGCACCTCCACCTGGTAGGTGACGAAGTACGGACCGCCGACCATCAAGCCCAGGTCAAAGAGCACGCGGATCAGAATGAAGACCAGAAACCTTCGGTTCCCGGTCATAGCCCGCCAGAGACTGCGGACCTGGTCGACGAGGCCCACCCGGCGAACCGTGCTCTGACGCTGATCAGGAATCCGGCTGAAGGCGCACGAGGCCCCGATGCCGGCGACGAAGGCGATCCCTAGCGCGACCTGGTACCCGCCCGGCTCGCCGGCGTACTCGATCAGATAGCCGGCGACCGGGACCATCAACATCGTGAGAATGGCCTGCATCAGGTTGCGAGACGAGAGATAGCGACCACGATGCTCAGCCGGGACAATGTCGCGCGTCAGCGACAACCATGCCGGCATGAACGTGTTCTGCAGCCCGGTGCGCAGCATCAACAGCGCGATAATGACCCAGACGACGGCAGGGCCCCTCACAACCAGCGGCGCCAGTGCAGCCAACAACAGCATCATCCGGAAGAGCGCCGAGAAGACCACCACCATACGCTTGCGGTAGCCCCACTGCCGCGTGAGCGCGGCGCCGGGGATGGGCATCACCATACCGAGGAAGCTGGAAGCCGAGGAGAGCCACCCCACCTCCGTTCTGGTCCCGCCCAGCGCCAAGACATAGAGCGCCGTATAGGAGGTGTAGAAGGCATCTGAGATCGCCGTGAAGAAGCTGTCCCAGAGGAAGGCGCGCATGCCGCGATGGTAGTCCGCCGGCGTGCTACGGATGGAGAAGGGATCGAGCTTGCGCAGTCGACCGAGACGTGACGATGATGGCTTCATAGGCGACACGTTCCGTAGTATACTCCAATGCAGCAGGTGTCACCTCGGGCCATCACCCCGGCGCCCCCCCCGGGAAGCTCAGCGAGCCCCCCGCAACGCAGCGACGGCGTCGGACGCCTGCACCCGCACGATGCAGCGAGCTCTCTAGCTTCCCCGAAGGTCAACTGCAATAGCCCCGGCGAACCACCTTCCGGGAAGCTCAACGACTCCCCCGCAACGCAGCGACGGCGTCGGACGCCTGCACCCGCACGATGCGGCGAGCTCTCTAGCTTCCCGGAAGGTCTCGCGATCAGCACCCGGAGCCATCAGGCGACGGGTACGCTATCCTGGTACGTACCGACGTGCCCGGAGGGCTTGAGCACGACCAGAAACAGGAGTGCTGCAGCCAACCGGATGGCGCCCGAGACCAGGAAGTTGCCCGCGTAGCCTGTCTGCGCGATCAACCAGCCGCCGATGAAAGGGCCCAGAATGCTCACGCCGCTTGACAACGCCATATAGCCTGCCGCAGCCTGGGTGTTGTCCTCGCCCTCGAGAAGTTCCAGGAAGAGCGTGAAGATCCCCATTTCGAAGCCCGCCCAAAGGAATCCTCCGGGCAGCTCTGCCAGGATCAGGTGCCACGGACGGCTTGACACCGCCCAGATGACCGGCAGGACCGGGATGCCCAAAGCCGCCACCGTGGTCACCCAGCGGGCTCCCCGCCGGTCCAGCCACGGTCCCCACACACGCAGGCCGATCATCCGCGTGCCGGCGGAGACGGTTGCGAGAAGGCCGATGAAACCGGGCGTCGCCTTGATCACCTCCACCTGATAGACCGCGAAGTAGGGACCTCCGATCTGCAGTCCGAAGTCCCAGAGCAGCCGGATCAACACAAAGGCCAGGAAGATGCGGTCACTTGTCAGGGCGTCCCAGAGAGTGCGCACCTGCGCCTTCAGCGTCACCCCACGGACGCCGTGCTTGCGCGTCTCCGGGATGAGCGCGAAGGTGTAGGAGGCAACGAGACCCACCAGAAAGGCGATGCCCAAGGTCAGCTGGTAGCCGCGGGGGGCGCCCACCCTCTGGATGATCTGGCCCGCCAGCGGCACCATCACCATGCTCGTGAGCGCCATCATCACGTTCCGCGAGGCAAAGTAACGTCCGCGGCTTGCCAACGGCACCACGTCGCGCGTCAGCGAGACCCAAGCCGGAGCGAAAAAGTTCACAAAGCCTACGCGGAGCACCGAGAGGGCCAGGACGGCGTAAAGCGCGGGACGCCCCATAGCGACAAAAGGCACCAAGGCCGCCAGAAGCAGCATCAGGCGGAAGAGCACGGAGAAGACCACCACCATGCGCTTGCGCTGTCCCCAGCGTCGCGTCAGCGAGGCGCCCGGGATCGGCATCACCATGCCCAGAAAGCTCGACGCCGAGGCCAACCAGCCCACTTCAGTCCTGGTGCCCCCCAGCGCCAACACGTAGAGCGACGTATAGGTGCCGTAGAAGGCATCGGAGATGGAGGCGAAGAGGCTATCGAGCCAGAAGGCGCGCATCCCCTCGTGATACTCGGAGGGCACGCCACGCAAGGCGAAGACGTCGGCTTCCCGCAGACGCGACGCGATCGCGGAAGCCGGTGTGGAGCTCAGAATGCGCCGCATCTGCCATCGCCCGGACATAGCCCGCATTATACCGCATCATGCCCGCGTCCTGCGACACATCGCTGTTGGCCCGAACGCTCCAACAGCACGCTTCCAGCCCCCTCGTCCGCGAGGGCCCCGTCTCGGGGCGTCGGACGCCGCAGCCGCCTTCAAGGGCACGCTTGTAGCCCCGTCCCGGGGCGTCGGACGCCGCAGCATCTCCGATCCGCAGCCATCGCCGCCAGACCAGCCCGCCCCGAGACGGGGCGGGGAGCCTGCAATTTGAAGCTTGCAGCCCCCTCGTCCGCGAGGGCGCCGTCCTCGGGGCGTCGGACGCCGAGAACCCTCGGCCCCTCTCCGATCCGGTGCGCGCGCCGCCTGGCGCGCCGTCCCGAGGGAACGAGGTTCTTAAGCAAGCTGAGCAACGCCAGCGGGCTCCGCTTGCCGT
>JAXGUU010000190.1:0-7944 GCA_040774145.1 Anaerolineae bacterium | reverse complement strand
GGTGAGCTCGTCGAGCTGGCTTTCAGCTACCGTGTTCTCGCCCCGCGCGCGGCTGACCAGCACCGCCTCATTGCGCGACATCATGTCCAGAGGATCGAGGGCGATGGTCTCGCACATCTCACGCGCCGCCGCGTCCAGGCGTCCGAGCCGGCGGAGCACCGCCGTCTTCAGGTTGCGCGCCTTGGTGTTCAGCGCATTGGTCTGTAGGGAGCGCTCGAGGTGATCGAGCGCGCGCTCGAAGTCACGACGGGCGCAGTCGATCTCCGCCAGGGCGTAGTAGGCGGGCGCCTGCCAGGCATAGCTCCAGATCGCTTTGTAAAAGGCGGCATAGGCGCCGTCGAGGTCGCCCGACAGCTTCAGCGCCTGCCCCAGGTTGTAATAGGGCTCATTATCTCGCGGGTTGGGATTGCGACGGGTCAGCTTGTCGATCGCCGTTTGGAAATGCTCGATAGCGAGCTCGAACTGACCGCGGCGCAGCGCCACCAGGCCCAATGCGTTGTTGCAGCGCACGTCGGTGGGATCCTTGGCCAGTCCGGCCTCCCAATAGGGCTCGGACTCGATGGTCGGATGGCGGTACTGCTCCAGGTGCAGCCCCGTGAGATAGAGCTCCTCAACGGTGTCGAAGGTCTCAGGGGGTGGGGGGGGCGTCAAGGCCTCCGGCAGCGGCGGGACCTCGATAGCTTGCGGGGCATAGCGAAGCACCTCGTCGCCTTCAGCGTCACAAAGACGCAGAAGCAGGTCGGTCTCGACAACGCCTTGGGGCACATCGAGGTCATTGACGAAGGGCGCCCCCGGGGCGAGATCCACCGTCTCATCGAGCAGCCTCCGCTCGCCCGCGGTCAGGACCACCGCGGCACCACCGAGCGCCTCGGTCACGGCGACGCCGACCTTGGCACGACCGTCGGCGACCTCCAGGTTCAGCGCGGCGCGGCGGTTGGCGTTCTTCGCCGGCCCGATCTTCTGAACCGGATACCAGAACTGGCTGAAGGTCTTGGTCTCATAGGGCTGCAGCCAGGAGAAGTCGGGCTGGTTGTCGGTATAAACGCCCGCCATCAACTCGATGTAGGGGCCGTCCTCATCGGTCAGATTGGTCTCCCAGCCCTTGGCGAACTCGCTCGCGCCCCAGGTAAACATCTTCTTGCCCGGTGCGATGTGGCGATTGGCGACATGGATGATCCCCGCGTCCGCCCGATGATCATAGCCGCCGAAGTAATCGTAGTCGGTGTCCCAGACGAAGTAGGAAGTCGAGGTCGGGATGTTCTTGTACCAGCTGATATCCGTCCCCTCACCATCCTTGCCGTAGTCCACCCCGTAGTAGCTCTCGCGGGCCAGCGGATAGTGAGCCATCGAGCGTTTGGAGTGGTCGGTCACCACCGTCACGTCGGGTGGGAAGACAACCTGGTACTCGTCATGGACGTGCACGCCGACGTTGATCCACCAGAGGAAGGTCTGCACCTCAGGTGTGCGGTTGTAGAGCTGCACCTTCATCTCGAAGAAGGCCTTACCGGGGCGCAGGCAGATGCCCACCATCCCTTTCATCCGCTGCAGCGGATCGTTCTCGCTGCACCAGATGGTGGCGCTGCCGTCGCTATGCTCCTCGATGAGGTGGTGCGTCGGCATGAAAGTCGAGGGGCGGTGGTGCTGGGGCCAGTTGTACTCGATGCCGCCTGAGGCCCACGCGCCGAACAGGCCGATCAACGCGGGCTTGATCACGTGCTGGCGATAGATGAAATGGTAGTCGTTCGTCTTGTCGTAAGCTTCGTGGATACGCCCGCCGATCTGCGGCAGCACCATCAGGCGGAGGTACTCGTTCTCCAGGTAGACCGCGGTGTACTCCTGCGGCGCGCTCTCGCTGGAAAGCTTGTCCAAGAACGGGTTGGGGTAGACGCGCCCGCTGGTCCCCTGGTTCACACGCTTTTCAAGGAACATCGGGTTCAGGTCGGGCGCGGGTGGGCTGTAGGTCGGGAAGGTCACGACCTCTTCCCAGGCTTTCACGGTCTCAGTCATATCGTTGTCTCCTATTCATAGGTCCCGGATGCTGGTCATAACGGCCCTCGACGTAACGGGCCACCCACTGGGCGAGGCGCTTGCCCAGGCGGCGCGCGGCCTCGAGCTCTTTGTCCTCGCGGGGCTCGCCTGCCGTGACCGCGCCGTAATGCAGCGTGAATCGCTCGCCGGTATAGTCGGTGACGCCGAAGGTGAGCATCCCGACGTTCATCATCATGATGAGGATCGACATACACGTCAGCTCCGCGCCACCGCCCCATCCGCCGGAGGTGGAGAAGGCGCAGCCGATCTTGCCGTCCATCCGCCCCCACGTGGGATGGGAGAGGTCATCCCAGTACTTCTTCATCTTCCACGAGGCCAGGCCCACATAGGTCGGCGAACCGCAGGCAATCCCATCGGCCCACAGGGCATCGTCAAGCGTCGCCTCATCGACGGCGAGCAACCGCACCTCCATCCCGGCGACCCCATGCGCCCCCTCCGCCACAAGCTCCGCCATTCGCGACGTGTTGCCGGTCGTGCTATCGTAGAGTACGAGAATCTTTCCCATCGGGACTCCTTCTTCGGTGCGCATCAGTCAACCGCTGACGTTTGACGATTGACCGGAGAGTTCCGGATCGCCCGTCAATCGTCACTCCTCACTCCTCACGTCCCATCACGTACCATGCCGCCACCAGCGGATCCTCCACCGAGCTGCGTGTGTGATGGTCCTCACCCGCCTCGACGATGATCACGTCGCCGGTCTTGATCGGGTGGTCGACACCATCGATCGGCAGCACGCCCCGGCCCTGGATGAACATGAAGACTTCATCGGTATCGTGGACGTGGACGGCCTCCGGGTGCGCCGTCTCGCCGGGCTTGAAGACGTAGACGCCACCGTGGCTGATGGGCGCGTTGCCCAGCTCCGTAGGCAACAGGCGCGAGTCCGATGGTTTGAGGTCCTCTATGCGTAGTCGTTTCATCTTTCAGTCTCCTTTAGGAATTTGAAGAAGGCTTCCGCCTCTCGCCAGATTTCGGGATCGTAGGTGACGCCCAGCCCCGGCCCATCGGGCACGGCGACCCGCCCCTCGCGGATCTCGAAGGAGGGACTGTACCAGGGCGTAGGTGCGGCCTCCTTCACGCTCCATTCCTGGTACGGCCCGAGGTTCGGCGCCAACGCGCAGAAGTGGAGGACCGCCGCCGCCTCGGCACCGGCCTTGGGGCTGTGAGGCATGATCGGCATGCCGGCGGCAGCCGCGCGCTCCGCCACCCACAGGTTGCGCAGCAGCCCACCGTTGTACATCATGTCGGGCTGGACGATATCGACGGCGCGCTCGCGGATCATCCAGTCGAAGGTCCACAGGCTGGAGTCCTGCTCCCCGCCGGCGACGGGCAGCTCCAGGGCATCGGCGACGCGCTGCGTGGCCCAGTAATCCTGCCAGGGGCAGGGCTCCTCCAGGAAAGCCACGCCGTGGTCCACGAGCAGCGCAGCGATCTCGATAGCATGTTCGGCATCGTAGGAACCGTTGGCGTCCACGTAGAGCGTGACACCATCGCCGAGCGTGCGCCGCGCCAATGACACCAGGCGCTCGGTGCGCCCGGGCGCAGCATCGGCGTTATGGCGCATCCGACCGCCGATCTTGAACTTGACGGCAGAGGCACCGGTCGCCGCGACCCGTGCCTCCAGGATCGCGACCTCCTACTCGGGCGTCGTGTCGCGGCGCGTGCTGGAGAGGTAGATGGGGATCTCGCGCCGCACCACGTCGCCGAGGAGCTCGCTGACCGACCGCCGGGCCAGCTTGCCCAGCATATCCAACAGGCTGAGCTCAACGTAGGCCACCGGGCACCAGAGTGCGAGACCGGCGAGCTTGTAGGCGCTACGCTCGACATAGACCTCATCGATGAGGGTCGGCAGGTCGCGAGCATCACGCCCGGCGAAAACTGGCACCACGAAGCCCCGCAGGATGGGCCAGAGGTAGGCGAGGCGATCGTTGACCATCGCGATGCCCGTCGCCCCCTCCTCGGACGTGGTCCGAAGGAGCATGCGCCCCCTGATCGTCAGGGCCTCAATGGAGCGGATGATCACAGGTTCGGGGATTGACGTGTGGAGATCCACAGTGTGACACCTCCAGGTTGCAGCAGGGTCAAGAAGACCTTTGGGGTTTCCGAAAACCCCAAAGGTCTACGCGTGGGTTAAGGGTCCTAGCCGAGGGACGATTTGCTGCGCGTGCGCTGCAACTCGTTCTCGGGAATACGCTTGTCCAGCAGGTCGAGCGAGATCTCAACCGCCTCGCGCGCCTCCGCCGGCGTGGTGGTGCCGATGGTGACCATGTCGCAGTCGCGGATCGTGTTCCAGACAAAGGCCAGGCCCACGACCGGGAGCAATCGTCCCGCCGCCAGCGGCTTGATCGTCATCACGGGCTTCTTGGCATTCTGGATGATGCGCATCACCCAGTCGGCCTCGACCTGCAGCAGGAAGCCGGCGGCATTGTAGAGCTGAATATAGGTCTCGACGTCGGCATTCTGCTTGTCGGCGTAGACCACGGTCTCGGGCATGTGCGTCGAGAGCCCGGGGATCATGCCGCGATCGCGGATCAGCTTGGTGTACTTGTCGAGATCGCGGATCTTCATCGTCATACGGTCCGCCAACGCGTCGGTGATCGCCTGGTGAGGCATGCAGAAGGTTGCATTCATCGCCTTGCAAGTGTCGAAGATGCGTTCGGGCTCCATCTCCGCCGGCCCGCCGGGCACGATGTTGAAGTGCGGGGTGATGATGCGGATCAGGCGCTTGCCGCTGCGCTGCTCGGCCTCCTGAATCGCCTCCTCCAGCTTGTCGGACATCGGGCCCATCACCGCGTCCACATCGTACTCAAGGAACGTCGTGAGGATCTCGGCGACGCTGTCGCGGTCGTGATACGTGGTGATGAACTTATCCTTCGCCTGGCTGGTATGGGAATAGCCCAAGAACCAGTTCGATCCGATAATCAGCCGGGGCAGTGAGATGCCGCCGACCATCGTCCGTGGAAATGCTGTCACAGTAAGACCTCCTGAAATGTGTTGGTTACCCTAACCAGATGACGTCGGCAGGCTGCTGCCGCAGTAACGAGTGACGATTGACGGGTGATCCGGAGAGCTCCGATCAATCGTCACCCGTCACTCGTCACGTCATCCACTCCCCCTGATCGCAGATCTCAAATGTCGCCGCAAGCGCCGCGTAGACCTCACCCTTGGGCCTGAACTCGTGCCCAACGTAGAGATTGTACCCCGTTTCGGCGATCGCGCGACAGATGCCGCGGTAGTTGAGCTCCTGCGTATCGTCGAGGTCACGCCGCCCGGGCACGCCGGCGGTGTGAAAATGGCCGATCCAGTGGATGTGATCGCGGATTGTGCGGATCAGGTCCCCCTCCATCACACCCATGTGATAGATATCGAAGAGCACTTTGACGTTGGGGCTGTCGACCTGCTCGCAGACCGCAAAGCCCCAGGCGCTATGGTCGCAGTCATAGCCGGCATGGTCAACCTTGGAGTTGAGCAACTCCAGATTGAGGTTGACGCCCTTGGCCTCGGCATAGGGCGCCACCCGGCGCAACCCCGCCGCCGTCGTCGCAATGGCCTCGGTCTCGCTCACCCCCTCGCGACGGTTGCCGCTGAAGCAGATCACGCCGGGGATGCCGAACTCAGCGGCGAGATCAATGGACTCGCGCAGCTCGGCCTCGATGCGATCGTGCTGCGTCGCATCGTTGAGGCCCACCGTCAAGCTCTCGTGTCCCCCCATGATGGCGATCGCGAGGCCATGCTCACGCGCGAGATCCACAGCCTCGGCAAAGTGCTCATCACGCCCCCAGAGCTCGATGGCCCGAAAGCCCAGCTCTGCCACCCGGGACACAAACGCTGCCAGCGGAGTTCCCGCGGGCCTGATCATCGGATAACAGACGGATTGTTGGATACGCATGATGTCCTCCTAGATATCTCAATCCCGAGCCGCGAGGAGGCGTGTGCCCCCAAGGCCGAGGAACAAACAGACCACGCCGGTGATGGCAAACATCAGCTGAATGCCGATCTCATCAGCGACGATCCCGCTCAGCCACGGCCCGGAGAACATACCCACAGCATAGACTGCCTGAAAGAGCCCCATCGCCGTGGCCCGCTGGCTTTCCTCCACATAACGGATGCTCAGGCCCATCATCACCGGATAGCCGATACCGCTTGCCAGCCCCATCAGGATCTCACCGGCGAAGATCATCGGGACACCGCGGGCCAACGCCATGGCGCCCAGACCCGCTGCGATCAGGGCGAAGCTCACCGCCACCAAAGGTCGCGATCCGAAGCGCCTCGCCAGCGGCGATACCGCCAGGTTCCCGAGGAAGACCAGACCGATGTTCATACTGAGCAGCATACTCAGCGCCACGTCGCTGGCCCCCAGATTCTTGGCGAGATTCGTCGAGAACCCAAAGGTCGACGACCAAATCGCGTACTGAGCCACCGCGCCCAGTAGCGACGGCAACAGGACATCTCGCCGTGAGATGAGCGTCCCAATCTGGCGCAAGGTCGGGGGGTTGAGGTCGCGACGGGGTTCGCGGACCAGCAGCATCGCCACCATCGCCAGCACCGCCATCACGGCGGCACCGTAGAAGGCCAGCGAGTAGCCGCCCAGCGCGTTCAACGACCCGGTCACGCCGGTCGCCACCATGCGAGCAAGGGCATTGATCGCCGAGAGGATGGCCGAGGCCCGCACCGCCTCCTCGGGCGGGAAGAGGCCACTGAAGACGACGACGAGCAGGACCCACGAGCCGGCTGCCAGTCCGGTCAACGCGCGCCCGACCGTCAGGCCCAGTGCGCCGTCAGACAGGCCCATCGTCAGCGATCCCAGCCCGGCGAGGGCGAAACCCGCAATGATGAAGGGTTTGCGTCGCCCGGCCCAGTCGGCAGCGATCCCCAGCGGCAGGCGGATGATCGCCTGCCACAGGCCATACATCGAGAGCACGACGCCCACCGCTGCAAGGTTGCCGACCTTGCCCTCGACATAGACCGACAGGGTGGGAACGTAGAGATATTGGGCCGCCCAGTAGAAGCAGACCGCCGCGATATAAAGTACAAAGAGAGCCCGTCTGGACGACGGTGCCGTGGTGGATGCCATGGATTGGACTCCTAAAATAGTATCGCGAAAAGTTAAGGCGCCGCGCCGTGACGCATAACGATTGACGGGTGATCGGGCTCCGGTCAATCGTCACGCGTCACGCTATGATGTCTCCTCGCTGCAGCGGGATGCCCCGCTCGCGAAGCGCACTCCGGACCTCGGTCACGCCGAGCGCGTCAGGGGTGGTGCCCTGTCGGACCGCCAGCGTGGCGGCGACACCGGCGATCTGACCGGTGAGGGCCGCCGGGGGAATCACGCGCGAGACCTCCCACGCCTCACCCTCGGCAGAGAAACAACGCCCTGCTGCGAGCAGCCCTGTCACGTTCCGCGCGATCAGGGCACCGTAGGGCACGGCCCAGATGGGGCCGGGGCGGCGCCAGTCGGGCACCAGCCCCACCGAGGTCGACAGATCCGCGTCCGGATGGGACGTGGTCATCGTCGCCAGACCGTCGATCCGGCGCGTGGTACGGAACTGGGCCATCGCGGGCAGCGTCGTGGGAAAGCGCTGCCGGCGCCCGTCCATGCCAAGTTCGCCCTGCCGTGCCTGGTAGAACTCGCGGAGCAGGCGCCGGCCCTCGAGCACAAAGCGCGAGACCTGCGCACCGTCTGTCCCGTGGAACTTCGGCTGGTCGGCAGGATGGTTGCGCCCGTTCGCATCCGCCCCCACACGGACCATCTCCAGCAACGAGGAGGTGCCGGGAGCTTCGGCGACCTTGCGCGCGTGGGCCAGTGACGCCTCCGCGGCCCACAGCGAGAGCCAGTTGTCGCTTTCGACACAGGGTGCACCGGCTCGGTAGGCGACATCGGCGTCACCGGTCGCGTCG
>JAXGUU010000189.1:0-7983 GCA_040774145.1 Anaerolineae bacterium | reverse complement strand
AGGGCCAGCTCCAGATCCGTCTCATCCTTGTCGACAGCAGCTCGCCGGAACTCGACGCCGGTCTCCTGAAGCGTCGTCATGAGCTCTTCCGGTAGTGAGTCGCAGTCGCCAATGACGAGCTGCGGCGTGACGCCGGCTGCCAGCGCGTGCCGTGAGCCGCCATCAGCCGCCACGACGCGGTCTCCCGGTCGCATCCAAGTAGTGACCTCGCGCGCCGGATCGGCTATGATCCCGTTCGCAAAGATAACGATACGCATGGCGGTTCCTCCTTCAACAGAAAGACCCCATCAGCCGCGAGGGCTTGACGGGGTCTCAGCAACACACAGGCACTCCCTCCGCTGGCATGATCCAGATCAGGTTCTGGGGTCGGTGTCGCTGACACCCTCTCAGCCCACGTCTGGGCTCCCCCGGCTTCATATCAGGTTGGCACTGGTAACGTTCACCCTCATGATAGCAGATCCGCGCCATCTGTAAAGACACCCGTGAGCGGCGAGCGAGGCTGCGAAGTCTACCGCGAACGGGCGAAGCGGGTATAATACCCCCTCAGTCGGCCTGAGGAGGGGGGAACTATGCGCACTGTTGTCATGAAGTACGGAGGCACCTCGGTAGGGAGCGCCCAGGCGATCGTCCAGGCAGCGGAGATCGTGCGGCAGCAGGCGTCCCGTTGGGAGCACATCATCGTCGTGGTCTCTGCGATGCGCGGTGTCACAGATGCCCTTACTGAGGGGGCGACGACGGCGGCGCAAGGTGACGACGAGACATACCGGGGCATCGTCGCGGACCTGCGGGTCAAGCACACGCTCGCCGTCGCCGAGCTGCTGGAGGACGCGACAGCGAGGACGAACCTGCTCAAGGCCATCGAGGCCTTCCTAGACGAGTTCTCCTCCTTCTGTCGCAGCATCCACGTCCTCGGTGAGGTTACGCCGCGAGCACTGGACACGATCAGTGCCCTAGGCGAGCGCATGAGCGCCCGCATCGTGGCGGCGCGGCTTCAGAGCATCGGCATCCCCGCGCGCGCCGTCGATGCGACCGAACTCATCGTCACCGATCGCCGTTTTCAGCGAGCGACGCCGCTCATGCAGCTCACGCATGACCGCGTCGCTCAGCAGCTGCACCCCATGCTGGAGGCGGGACGGGTCCCGGTCGTCACCGGCTTCATCGGCGCCACCGAGGACGGGATCACCACCACCCTGGGGCGCGGCGGTAGCGACTACAGCGCCGCGATCCTTGGGGCCGCCCTCGACGCCACAGAGGTATGGACCTGGACCGATGTGGACGGCGTGCTCACCGCCGATCCGCGCATCGTGCCCGAAGCACGCATCATCCCTGAGCTCTCTTACAGTGAAGTGGCCGAACTCGCCTATTTCGGCGCCAAGGTCCTTCACCCCAAGACGATCCGCCCGGTGGTCGAGAAGGGCATTCCGCTGTGGGTCAAGAACACCTTCAATCCCGCCTGCCCCGGCACGCGCGTGGTCTCGGAGCCCAAGAGCACACCGGGCACGGTCAAGGCGGTGACCGCCATCCAGGGCCTGAGCATGGTGACCGTGGAGGGGCGGGGTATGATGGGCGTGCCCGGTATCGCCGCCCGGACCTTCTCCGCCGTCGCGAGTCAGGGCGCGAACGTGCTGATGATCTCCCAGGCCTCGTCAGAGCAGTCCATCTGCTTCGTCATTCCAACCGTTGACGTGCCCGATGTCATCACCGCGTTGGAGCAGGAGCTGGCGCTGGAGATCGCGCGCCGCGACATCGATCGGGTCTGGTCAATGGACGACGTTGTCATCGTCTCCGCGGTTGGCGCAGGCATGCGTGGGACCCCGGGCGTCGCAGCGGGGCTCTTCAACGCGCTGGCGTCCCGGGATATCAACGTCATCGCCATCGCCCAGGGTTCGAGCGAATGCAGCATCTCGCTCGTGATCGACGCCGATCAGGCGACGCAGGCCGTGCGACAGATCCACGAGGAGGTCATCAACCATGGTTAGTCACGCACCGACACCCGGTCACAGGAAACTGCGCGTCGGCATCCTCGGCGCCACCGGCGCCGTGGGACAACGATTCGTCCAGATCCTCCACGACCATCCGTGGTTCGAGATCACGGCATTGGCGGCCTCAGAACGTAGCGCCGGACAACGCTATCGCGATGCGTGCCGCTGGGTCGTCCCGGGCGATCCGCCCGCCGACATCGGCAATCTGGAGGTCCGACCGCTGGAGCCCGATCTACCCGCTGAGATTGTCTTTTCGGCGGTGCCTTCCAACGTCGCCAGGGAGATCGAACCCAAATTCGCCGAGGCGGGCTACCTGATCTGCTCGAATGCCTCAACCTTCCGCAACGTCGATGACGTCCCCCTGCTGATTCCGGAGATCAACGCCGATCATCTGGCGTTGATCTCCCAGCAACGAGCGCGACGCGGCTGGCCCGGTCTCATCGTCACCAGCCCGAACTGCACCATCACAGGGGTCGCGATGGCCCTCAAGCCCCTGGACATCGCCTTCGGCGTGCGCAAGGTCTTTATGGTCTCGATGCAGGCGATCTCCGGCGCCGGCTATCCGGGCGTCGCGGCGATGGACATCCTCGGGAACGTGATTCCCCATATCCCCGGTGAGGAGGAGAAGTTCCAGCAGGAGCTGCAGAAGCTACTGGGCCGCGTGGATGATCGGGGGCTCAGCGAGGCCGACCTATTGGTCAGCGCCCACGCCAATCGGGTACCGGTGCTTGACGGGCACACCGTCAGCCTCTCAGTAGGCTTTGAGCGCGCGCCGACGCTCGAGGCGGCGCTGGAGGTGCTCACCCGCTATCAGCCTCCCGAGGTCTGCCGGCAGCTCCCCAGCTCGCCCGAACGTGTCCTCCGCGTCAGGACGGAGCCGGATCGACCGCAGCCACGCCGCGATCGAGATACGGGGGGCGGGATGGTCATCAGTGTTGGGCGGGTGCGCACGTGTCCCCTTCTTGACCTGCGGCTCACCACGGTAACCCACAACACGCTGCGCGGTGCCGCCAGCGGCGCCGTGCTCAACGCGGAGCTCTTGGTCACGCAAGGTTACACGGACGGCATCGTATGAACCCATTCGTGACGAGCCCAGAAGGAGAGCCCAAGACCATGAACGTCTATGGCCTGGCCTCTGTCGCCGAGATTTTGGATGACGGCATCGTCTATCGCAACCTCGTCCCGATGGACAGGCGGCTGCCCAGCTTCTGCGACCTCGCGAGGCGTGTGGGGATCGATGGTCGACGGGTCCCACGCAAGAGCGAGCCCGACTATGCACGCGTGATGGTCGAGGTGCTGTGCGCTGCCCGCGCACTGGATGGAGGGTCGGCACGGCTACAACGCCTCATCTTCATCGGCGATACTCGCCTCAACGACGGCACGGCTTTCGCCAACCTCTGCCTCGCCGGTGGCTGGCCCGGCCTCGCCTTTATCGGATCGGAAACCGATACGTCCCAGCACCTCGAGGTCCTCGCCAACGGCGATCAAGTGACGCTCGTGGCGAACCGTTGGGCTATGCTCACCGATCTCGACCGCATCTGCCGCGAGCACGGTATGGCCATCGATGCAGAGACCGCCATTGTGCTCGATCTCGACAAGACGACGCTGGGGGCACGGGGACGCAACGATCACGTCATCGATGCCGCTCGCGTGGCCGCCGTGCGCGAGACGGTGGCCTCACTCCTCGGGTCGGACTTCGACGCCTCTCGCTTCGAGGCCGACTATGCCCTCTTCAACCGGACCGAGTTCCATCCGTTTACGACCGACAACCAGGACTACCTCGCCTACCTCTGCCTCATCCTGGGCAGCGATCTTGTCACTGCATCGGATCTGGCTGAAGCGATCCGCGGAGATCGGCTGACGCACTTTGCCGGCTTCCTCGAGCAGGTAGAGGCAAGGGCTGCCGAGCTCCCAGACCAGCTTCGCGCGCTCCACGCTGAGATCTACAGCCTGGTGAAAGCAGGGGATCCCACGCCCTTCAAAGCTTTTCGCTACAACGAGTACCTCGCCACCGTGCAACGGATGGGTCACCTGCCGCCTGACACGCCGGTCACACGCAGGTTGGCCGAGGAGATCGTGATCACGCAGGAGGTCCGATCCTGCGCGCTTGACTGGCGCTCGCGGGGCGCGCTGGTTTTCGCGCTCTCCGACAAGCCCGACGAGGCCTCAGTTCCCAACAAGGAGCAGATGCAGCTGGGCTACGCGCCTATCCATCGGACCCCGACCCACGCCATCGGGGCTTCTGACGCCGACACGTCAGGGGGCCCTGGAGGGAGACCGCGATGCTCTTCGGACATCTAGCCGTCGCAGCGCTCCAACACCGCTATACCAAGTCAGCGCTCGTGCCCGTGACCGCGGCTGCAGTCTTTCCGGATGCGGTCGACAAGGTCGCCCACTACGTCCTGGGGTACAACGCCACCGGTCGCATGTGGGGGCACACACTCATCGCGGCGGGGCTGACCTCCCTGGTCGTGTTGCGCCTCTTCGGCAGGCACAACGCGGCGAGTTGGGCATTGGGCTACCTGTCCCATCTTCTCTTCGATATCGAGGGAACCGTCCCCTGGCTGGCTCCCTTCGTGACCTATGAGTTTGCGCCCCATCGGGGCTTCTTCGAGGCCCTGTGGGGCAACCTGACACGGCCCATGATTGTTGTCGAGATCGCGCTCGCCGTCTGGGCCACGATCGTCATCCGCCAGGAGATCGAGGCCGGTCGACTGAGCCTGACCCTGTCACGTCAGGGGCAAGGGGACTGAGGAGACGGCGCCCGTTGTCCTTGGTCTTCGACCCACGCTCAACCTAGCGGATGGTCAGAAGGGAGAGGATGATGCACTACCATAGCTGGCTGGAATGCATCCGAGGATGCGGGCAACGACACGCCATCTTCGACGTCGTCTATCGCTGCGAGACCTGCGGCGGTCTCCTCGACGTCGAGCACGACATCACGGCGCTCAAGGACCGCAGCGCCGCTGCGTGGATACAGCTGTTCGAGCGCCGCACCCGCACAACCGAGTGGCCCTACGGGAGCGGTGTCTGGGGAAAGAAGGAGTGGGTCTGTCCCGAGATCGACAACGAGAACGTGGTCTCCATGTACGAGGGCCACACCAATTGCTTCTGGGCTGAACGTCTGGGGCAGGAGCTCGGCATCGAGGATCTCTGGGTCAAGCTCTGCGGCAACAGCCACACGGGCTCCTTCAAGGATCTCGGGATGACCGTGCTCATCTCGGTTGTACGGCAGATGATCGCCAACGGACAGCCCATCCGTGCCGTCGTTTGCGCGTCAACCGGTGACACGTCGGCGGCGCTGGCCTCCTACGCTGCTGCCGCAGGCATCCCCTCGGTCGTGCGGCTCCCCAAAGGCAAGGTGTCGACCCCTCAGCTCATCCAGCCCATTGCCAGTGGCGCGCTGGTCCTGGCCCTGGACACCGATTTCGACGGCTGTATGCAGATCGTCCGCCGACTCACCGAGGATCCGACGCTCTATCTCGCCAACTCGATGAACGCCCTGCGCATGGAGGGGCAGAAGACCGTAGCCTTCGAGATTGTCCAGCAGTTCGATTGGCAGGTGCCCGACTGGATCGTGATCCCCGTCGGCAACCTGGGCAACGTCAGCGCGCTGGGCAAGGGGTTCCTGATGATGAAGGCGTTGGGCTTGATTGACAGGCTCCCGCGCATCGCATGCGCCCAAGCTGCCCGCGCTAATCCGCTCTACCTGAGCTACCAGACCGGCTTCAGGGAGTTCCGACCCGTGCAGGCGGAGAAGACACTCGCCAGCGCGATCCAAATTGGGAATCCCGTGAGCTATGAGCGCGCCGTGAAGACGCTGTCGGCCTTCGGGGGTGTCGTTGAACAGGCCACCGAGGATGAACTAGCCAATGCCGCGGCCCGCGCCGACAGGACGGGGATGTACTGCTGCCCCCATACAGGTGTCGCCCTGGCGGTGCTCACCAAGCTGGTGCGGCGCGGTGAGATCCGGCCGGACGATCGTGTCGTCGTCATCTCCACGGCCCACGGGCTTAAGTTCACCGACTTCAAGGTCGGCTACCACGAGGGCACGCTGGACGAGGTTGTGGCGAGACACCGCAATCCGCCGGTGATGCTACCGGCGGATTACGATGCAGTTCAGCGAGCGATCGACCAAGCCTACCAGCCGGGAAAGTAACTCGGACCCCGCGGATCAGACCGCCCGGATCGGCCCGTGCCCTCCCTGGAGAGCGCCTGCGATGACTCCGGGCGCCAATGCCCGGTTACGCAATCACGCCCAGGTCACGCCCGACCTTTGCAAAGGCCTCCAGCCCGAAGGCCAGGTCCTCCGACGACAGAGCAGCAGAGATCATCACGCGGATGCGCGCCATCCCTACCGGCACGGTGGGGAAGCCCAACGCCATCGCGAAGACGCCGTCCTCGAAGAGACGTCGGCTGAACTCCTTCGCCAGCTTCACATCCCCCAGCATCACCGGCGTGATCGGCGTCACGCTGTTGCCCAGGTCGAAGCCCAGCGCCCCCATCTCAGCCTTGAAGGTGCGGGTATTCTCCCAAAGCCGGTCCACGAGATCGGTGGACGATGCCAGAACGTTGACCGCGGCCAGACAGGCTGCGGAGTCGGCAGCCGTGACCGCATTCGAGAAGAGGAAAGGTCGCGCCTTCTGCCGCAGATAGTCGACGATCACTTTCTTGCCTGCCACGACACCACCGACGACGCCGAAGGCCTTGGAGAAGGTCCCGACCTCGAGATCGAACTTACCATGAAGGCCAAAGTGATCGACGATCCCACGACCTCCGGTTCCGAGCACACCCTCTCCGTGAGCATCATCCACCATCGTCATCAGCCCATAGGCCTCGGCAACCTCGTAGATCCTGTCGAGGGGAGCGATATCGCCATCCATCGAGAAGACACCATCTGTGACGACGAGACCGCGGCGATAAGCCGGCAGAAACTCCTTGACCTTGGCCTCCAGATCAGCAGGGTCGCCGTGCTCGTAGACCACGATCTTGGCCCGACTGAGCCGTGCCCCGTCGATGATGCTCGCGTGGTTGAGACGATCGGAGAAGATCACATCCTCACGTCCCACCAACGGCGGGAGCGCCGCCTGGTTCGCCATAAACCCCGCCTGAACGTAAAGCGCATCCTCCACGCCCTTGAACGCGGCGACGGCCTTCTCCAGCTCGACGTGGACCGCGAGCGTGCCCGCAATCGAGCGCACAGCGGTGGGCCCCACGCCATAGGCGTCGATGGCCCGGCGAGCGGCCTCCTTGAGCCGGTCATCATTCGCCAAGCCGAGGTAGTTGTTGGTGCACAGGTTGAGGACCCGCTTGCCGTCCACATTCATCCAGGCGCCCGGTGGGGAATCGATGACACGCAGGTTGATGTAGAGCCCACTCTCCTTAAGAGCATCCACCTCCTCGTCAATCCAGGTCAGCTTTGCCTCTGTCATAGGACCTCCCTTCATATCGTTAGGGCCAGTATAGCACCATTGTCCGCACTCCGCAGTCTGTGATCGCTCTGCGCGCATGCGCTTTTCCCAGGCCCCTTCCTTCATGGTATACTAATCGGCGTACAATCACTGCACGTGGCCACTCAGGAGGCAAGACAGATGAAGCACTTCCTCACCCTGGCGGACCTCAGTCCGGAGACCATGCACGAGATCCTCACCCTGGCCGTGGAGATCAAGAAGGCATGGCAAGCAGGCACCGGCGAACCCTATCTCAAGAACAAGGTGCTTGGCATGATCTTCCAGAAGCCCAGCCTGCGCACGCGCGTCTCGTTCGACGTCGCGATGCTGCAGCTCGGCGGGAACGGCCTCTATCTTTCTCCCAACGAAATTCAGCTCGGGAAGCGAGAGACCACCGCCGACGTCGCACGTGTCATCTCGCGATACGTAGACGTCGTCATGGCTCGCGTCTTCTCCCACCAGGACATCGTCGAGCTGGCGCAGTGGGCCGACGTGCCGGTGATCAACGGCCTGTCCGACTACAGCCACCCGTGCCAGGGTATGGCGGACTT
>JAXGUU010000188.1:0-7996 GCA_040774145.1 Anaerolineae bacterium | reverse complement strand
GGAGAGGTGCCAGAGTGGACGATTGGGGCTGCCTGCTAAGCAGTTGTGGGGGTTAAACTCCACCCAGGGTTCGAATCCCTGCCTCTCCGCCTGAGGACGACCGCGGGGTTGTCCGCCATAGTTGTGCCCCTGTAGCTCAATTGGATAGAGCGCCTGCTTGCGGAGCAGAAGGTTACAGGTTCAACTCCTGTCGGGGGTACAACAAGAGCGCCCTGGTTACTGACCGGGGCGCTTGTGTTATTCCCTGATCGATCTATAAAGGGTCATATAACGGTAAGGACATCCACGACTATGACCATGATCAGGAAACTGCTGAACGCATGCACCGCTCCCGCCCGGTCCATCACCTTACCGGTCGACCGGCGTAACATGCGCCTCCTCTCCGGCGTGCTGCTGCTGATCTCGACAATCGCTCTCGCGGCGGTGTGCCTCGCGCAGCTGCCCTTCACGCCGCCCCCCCGCCTCGCGCCGGCCTTCACGATCGCCCTCTTCGTCGTCCTAGGCATCGCCTATGGCCTGAGCCGCACCCGCTACGCCCGCGTCGCGGTGACCTTCAGCATCGCCCTGTTCCTGCTCGCCCCGCTCGCGATCGCCCTCATCGGCATCCGCCCGCCCGAGGTCGAAATCCTCAACTTTCTCCTGGTCCCGCTTCTGGTCGCCGGTCTCTTCGTCAGCCTGCGCACGGAGGCGCTCATCGCCGTGCTGATGATCGTGACCCTTGCCTGTCTGCCCCTCGTCGACCCCGGGTTCAGCCTGTCCGATCTCATCCGTGGCCCGATCACCTTCCTGGCGATGGCAGCCGGGGTCCATCTCCTCGCCCGCGCCTATCACAGCCGGCTCAACCGTCTCCGGCTCGGTGAACTGCTGGAGATCGAACAGCGCTATCGTGCGCTCTCCGAGGGCTCAGATCACGGACTGGCAATCGTCGACTTCGCTGGGCACTGCCTCCGCGTGAACCAACGGCTGGCCACGCTGCTGGGCACCACCGTCGACGCGCTCATCGGCGAGCCCTTTGCGAGCCTGCTCACGCCGGAGGAGGCCCCCGGCTTGGCCGACGACCTTAGGGCGCTGAGCGAGGGCAAGATCCTGCCCCCCCAGGAGCGCACGCTGCTGACGAATGACACCAGCTGCCTGCCGGTCGAAGTCAGCGCCAGCGTCATCCACAACAACCGGGGCGAGCCGACCTCTGCCCAGCTCATCGTGCGCGATCTCTCCGTACAGCGTGCTGAGCACGAAGCCCACCAGCGTCGCCAACGCGGGCTGATGGTGCTGAACCGGATCATCAACGCGACGACCTCGACAATCGATGACACACAGATGCTGCACGCGCTCTGCGGCGAGCTGGCCTATGCCTTCGGGCTGCGCCACGTCTACGCTGCCCGCGTCGATCGCCAGACCCACCTCGCCGTCGTGACCGCCGATTACGCTCAAGCCGGGGTCAACCGCCTCGTCGGCGCGAGCGTGCCGCTCGACACGCCGATCATCGCCCACGTCCTCATCTACCGCACGATCATCCACGTGGCCTCGCCCCACACCGACCCGCGGATGGGCGTCTGGTCCCGCACCCTGCCCGAGAACCGCAAGGTCTCGTTGCTCTTGGTCCCGCTCGTCGTCCGCGACCGCGTCGTCAGTATCCTCGGGATGGAGCTCCCGATGCCCAATCCCCTCAGCGCGCAGGACATCGAGATGATTCAGAGCTCGGCTTCAGCGGTGGCCCAATCGCTGGAGACCGCCGAGCTCTACCGGCGCCTTGAGCAACGGGCCGAGGAGCTCGAGGACATGGTCAAACACCGCACCCTGGAGCTGCAGGACGCCCTCGAGCAGGCCCAGGCGGCTGACCGTGCCAAGTCGCAGTTCGTGAGCAACGTCAGCCACGAACTGCGCACCCCGATCACCAGCATTCGCCTCTACCTCGATCTGGCCAACCGCGGCAGACCGGAGCGCATCAAGGCCTACGTCGCGGCGCTCACGCGCGAGACCGCGCGCCTCCAACACCTGGTGGAGAGCCTGCTGATGGTCTCCCGCCTGGATCTGGGCTCCACCCGGATCGACCGCCGCGAGATGGACCTCAACGAGGCGGTCAGGATGCTGGTCTCCGACCGGCTGGCGCTCTTCGCCGAGCGCAAACTCGACCTCTCCGTGGAGACCGAGCCGGCCCTCGCCCCGATCCGGGCCGATCCGCGCCTGATCGAGCAGGTGCTCACTAACCTGCTGACCAACGCTATGAACTACACCCCGGAGGGCGGCGCCGTCGCGCTGCGCACCGGCATCGCCGAGATCGATGGTCGACGTTGGGCGACCGTTGGGGTGGAGGATACCGGCATCGGCATTCCGCCGGAGGAACTCGGCAGACTCTTCCGGCGCTTCGAGCGCGGGCAGGCCAGCATCGCCCTGCAGATCCCGGGCACCGGCCTGGGGCTGGCCATCAGCAAGGAGATCATCGACCTCCACCACGGCAAGATCACCGTCGAGAGCACCCCGGGCAAGGGCAGCCTCTTCGTCGTCTGGCTCCCCTTGGACGCCACGGATCAGGACCCCGAAGAAGCAGGCCTCAGCACCCACCCCCTGGAGGATGCGTGAGCCGCCCACCCCGACCACGGCGCACCCATCTAGCCTGCCGATCGATCATCGCGCCCTCATCAGCACGCCTGTGGCCCCGCCCCCCAACAGAATGCTTGCGGCCCCCGTCCCCAACAGGTTGCTTGTAGCCCCCTCGGCTGCGAGGGCTCCGTCCCGGGGCGTCGGACGCCGTAGCGCCTCCTCGAGTTACCGCTGGCAGCCCCGCCCCCCAACAGGTTGCTTGTAGCCCTGCCCACGATGGAATGCTTGCAGCCCCCTCGGCTGCGCGGGCTCCGTCCCGGGGCGTCGGACGCGGCAGCACCTCCGCCAGTCACCCCCACGCCACAGCCCTGACCGCCCCTCACCATTGCGAAGGACGCACAATGCGGTATCATAGGCCCGCGCCTCCGATCCCCGGACGCGCAGACTGATCGGGAGGACGTCAATGGACGATGAAATCGATCTGAGAATCTACATCCGTGTCTTATTGCGCACCTGGTACTGGATCGTCGGCTGCGCGATCATCGCGGCGGCGGTGGCCTTCGTTATCGCCTCGCAGGCGCCCGCGGTCTATGAGGCCTCTTCGTTGATCGCCGTCACCAAACCGCGCTACTCGATCCAGTTCGATGCCCGTTTCGAGACCACCAACCTGGACCCGGCCTACCGCGTCTATCCCGACCTGGCCACAAGCGACGGGCTGCTGCGGGAACTGCTGAGCCGGATGCAGGCCGACGGGAGCCGGACCTACGCCATCGCGACGCTCAAAGCACTGCGCTCCTCGGTGGATGCAGCGCCCGGTGATGACCCGAGCCTGATCTACCTGAAGGTCAAGTCGGAGCTCCCCGACGAGGCCGTCGCCATTGCCGATCTCTGGGCCGACCTGTTGGTCGAGGAGACACGGCGCATCTACGGCCCTCAAGAGGACGCGCAGCTCGTGTTTGTGCAGGAGCAGCTGGTGCAGACGCGGGCGGAGGTCGACGCCGCCGAGGCAGCGCTCGTCGAGTTCGAGTCCCGCAACCTGGCCGGCGTCCTCAAGGGACGGCTCGATGCCTATCAGAGCACCTACGTGGGCCACATCGAGACACTCAAGTCCATCGACGGCCTCAAGCGCAATATCGAAGGCCTGCAACGCCAGCTCGAGGGGACGCTGCGCCCGGCGGCGGAGGCCCTGTCGTTGGCCGACCAGCTCACGCTGCTGCTGCTCCAGATCAAGGTCTTCGATGTCGAGGAGAACGCCCCCTTTGAGATCCAGATCAATGACGCGCAAGCGATGGCGGCGGGCAGTCCGGCCGAGCAGCGCGCCCTTCTGATCAGCCTCCTGGGGACCCTCAACACCAAGGCGGAGGAGATCGAGCTGGAGGTGGAGGCGCTCGAGCCCGACATCCTCACCCTGCAACGCCGGATCAGCGAGCTGGACGCCGAGTCCGACCGGCTGCGCACCGAGCTCAACGTCGCGCGGGAGGCCTACCTCGTGCTCGCGCGCAAGCACGCCGAGGTCAGCATCGCTAGCGGCGGCGAGGCCGACAGCGTCCGGCGGGTCGGGGCCGCGGTCGTGCCCGAGGAACCGGTCAGCCGCGGGCGACTGACCATCACGCTGGGCGCGGGCGCGGGCGCCGCCTTCATCTGCACCATGGTCATCTTCTTCATCGAGTACTGGCAGGAGGAGCCCGACGCCGGCGCACCGGGCGTGACATCCACCGGCCACGCCTGAGCGAGTAGGCTCGACACCCCACGCCGGCCACGGTACGTCCGTGGCCGGCGTCTATTTGGCGATAGGACGATGACCCGCTGTGCCCTTTCGGGAGTTCACATTTTCTTGCCCGCCACTGGTCTACCGCCATCTCGCCGCGCGAGGTTGACAAACCCGGACAGCAAGCTACACTTCATCATCGGATGGCGTGGCCGATCGCAGGCCACCCCACTCAGTTTGTAACAGGAGCCGGCTCTGCTTCTGTCCACCTAGTTGAATATCGGAGAGCAGATGACCCTTTTGGACAAATTCGCATCCCGCACCGCCACCATCGGCAAATCTCCCGCGTTCGATGTCATTCTCCTGTTCCAGATGCAAGGTGCCGACCTCGCCTATCGGGAGTCACTCATGCGGGTGTGGCATTACGATCAGCTAGACAGGGAATCGGTGTCGGATCTCGAGGCAGCACTGGCGAAGGCTGGCGGACGATAGTCGTGACGGATCGTTCGGACTATGATGGGACCTGCAAATCCCGAAGCACGAGTCACAGTCGACATACGAAGCTTCCTAAGTCGCTGAGAAGAGGCTGTAGACTTCATGTGTCGTTGTTCTTCCACCGATGGTTTCCGGCAGCTTCGTTAATGGCGATCGCGTTCGCGGCTCTGCAGCACAGGGAGAAACCACGAGGAGAGGGATTAGAGCACCAAGGCGCCTCACGTATGCTTCCACAGTGCAAGCCATATCAAGCCTCCCTTGTGCATTTGCCTAGGGAGTTCTGGATGGGGTATCCTAGGGCTGGCTTCTAGATGATATCACGCGTCTTGTCGGTATTCCGTCCAGGATCGCCAGACAGATCTACGTCAAAAGGGCGCTCGAGTGAGCGCCAACGTCGTGCTGTCCTGACAACTGTGACCACAGCCGGCGCGACCGGAGTGACGGTGTTAACGAGCTTGGTATCAGTGCCCTTGACGGTAAGCTACCTTGGCGTAGAGCGCTACGGAATGTGGATGACAATCAGTTCGCTCATCACGATTCTCAGGTTTGCTGATCTGGGTCTTGGCAACGGATTGCTAAATGCAGTTGCTGAAGCATACGGGAGAGATGATCATGAAACAGCCAGCGAATACGTCTCTAGCGCGTTTTATCTGCTGTCAGGGATCGCTTTAGTCCTAGCCGTTGCGTTTGCGATCGGGTACTCACGAATCCCTTGGCCACAAGTCTTCAACGTCACGTCTCAATCTGCTGCTTCAGAGGCCGGACCCGCAGTAGCCGCCTTTATGACCTGCTTCTTGCTCAGCATTCCCCTCGGGGTTGTGCAACGGACACAGCTAGGATACCAAGAAGGCTTCATCAACGGTATCGTGGACGCCGCCGGGCGGTTGTTGGGACTCGTCGGCGTTCTGCTGGCCATTACGATGAGAGCTGGGCTGCCGTGGTTAGTGTTGGCAATGTCAGGCGGGCCAGTCGTGGCAGCCCTCCTGAACGCGATTGAGATGTTTGGCTGTCGACGTCGCAGCCTGCGACCACATCTGCACCGCATGACGAGATCCGCAACCCGGAAAGTACTGAGTACAGGCCTTCTCTTCTTTGTCCTTGAGGTGGTAGGAGCTCTGGCATTCGCATCTGACAATTTGGTGATCGCCCAGGTGCTTGGTGCTTCAGCTGTCACACTGTATGCAGTGCCAATGAAGCTGTACCAGATGCTAGAATCAGTGTTGGGCGTGGTGCTGAACCCGCTATGGCCGGCCTATGGGGAAGCCGCTGCACGCCAAGACAACAGCTGGATCCGGAAGACCTTTGGGAAGTCCCTCGGATTCAGCGCGCTGTTCAGTGCCCTGGGTTCTCTGATTCTAGTTGTGTTTGGTTCTCAGATCGTTGAGCTCTGGACGGGATCAGCTGTGGTTCCATCGACTGGCTTGTTGCTTGGATTGGGTGTTTGGACAACTCTCAAGATAGCAGGAGCCGCAGTGGCAGTGTTCCTAAATGGAATAGGAGTTATTGGGTTCCAGACAGTCACTGCTGTCCTCATGGGAGCAAGTGCACTCATCCTAAAGGTCTTGTTGTCACGGGCTGTTGGCCTACCAGGGATAGCCTGGGCTACCACTATCGCGTACGTTGTGTGTGTGGCTATTCCTATGATGATCTACGTTCCCAGGTTGATGAGAAAAGCACTGCCCAGTCAAGACAGGAGCATATCAGTGTGAAAGTCCATGACCTGTTGTTGCTGCCATACCGCTTCGCCAGCGCCTTTGCTTCTGCACAATACGCTGCCAAGAGAGGATTGATCGGGTTTGAGTTCCACCAGTTCGGACGACGTCTCGGATGGGCACTACTCAAGGCGGGCAGACGATCTGCTCTCCAGTATCTTCTCCGCCCAGTCTCAAGTACAAGGTACTTTGAGTTCGCATTTGCCCGATCAGTATTGCTGGATCTTCCTGGAGAGTTTCTTGACGTCAGCTCTCCCAGTCTATTCAGCCTCTATGTAGCCAAGCACGGCAAGGCGTCGTCGATCCTGATGATCAATCCGGACTGCACTGACGTCGGTCACACGAGTCGCGTCATCCGCGATCTCTCCATAAATGGCATCCATCTCGATTGTCGTGGCGTAGAGACACTGGCTACCCGACAAGACAGGTACGACTGTATCTGGTCCATCTCGGTGGTTGAGCACATTCCGTATCACCAAGGTGACGCAGAAGCCGTGCGTCTCATGTATGATGCTCTACGACCTGGTGGGCGTCTGATCCTCACTGTGCCGGTCGACCGTCTTGCCTGGGACGAATATCGTGACACTGACTACTACGGCACGCAAGGAGCACCTTCAGGCAACGGCAAGATCTTCTTCCAACGTTTCTATGACAAGAGCAGAATCTACGAGGAGCTTATTGCTCGCCTCGAACATGGGCCAAGTGTCGTTTGCTGGTTCGGAGAGATCACTCCCGGCATCTTTGCTGATTACATTCGGCAGTGGATGCGCCGTGGCTACTGGTACACAATAGATGACCCTCGACATATGGTCGATCATTACCGCGAGTTCAACAGCTGGGAAGATATGCCGGGTGCTGGAGTATGCGGTTTGATGGTGGAGAAGCCGGCCTGACACCCCGATCACCCTGACCCTAGTTGGCAAAGGATCATACTGTGACAAATGTAGCAATGGACGGTATTATCTTCGAGCTGCAGATCCGCGGTGGCATCTCAAGGGTGTATCACGAGATACTCCCTAGAATATGTGAGATGGATTCCTCCATTCGAGTCGACCTATACACCGGCTCCAGATTGCGGCAGGAACCGCCATCGCACGAGCAGATCCAATGCCACACGGTTTGGGCTCCCCAAAGACTCCTGAAACCGGAGCGAGTGTGGCAAAACGTACGCAATGAAGTGCGTCGCTTCTTTATGGATCGGGCGATTGGATCTGGCAAAGGCAGGATTTGGCATTCCACGTACTATACACTACCTCACCACTGGGACGGTGCAACAGTAGTAACAGTACACGACACGATATACGAGGATCTGAAGGAGTTCTTCCCAAAGGCCTCCGATGAACAACATAGAGCACAGCAGAGGCGCGCGGTGCAACAAGCTGATCTGATCATATGTAACTCAGTTACTACGCGAGATGCTGTGTTGAGAGTATACGGGGTCGACGAGACCAAGATGAGGGTGACGCCGTGGGCTGCCAACGATCTGTTTCGCCAGTTGGCGACCAGAGACTTGCCCGCCCCACCGACACCGAAGCCGTTC
>JAXGUU010000187.1:0-8009 GCA_040774145.1 Anaerolineae bacterium | reverse complement strand
TCACCCCCCTGATCGAGCAGGTGTCGGGCGTCGGGGACGTAGTACCCGTCGATATCTACCTACCTGGCTGTCCCCCCTCGTCTGAGGCTATCTGGTTCGTGCTGTCCGAATTGTTGGAAGGCCGGATGCCGAAGCTCGAAGGTAATGTGTTGAAATACGGTAGTGACGGAGGGTAGAGACCATGACGACAGGTACGACGACGCACACTCAAAAGATCACGATCTCGCCGGTGACCCGCATCGAGGGGCACGCGAAGATCACGATCTATCTCGACGACGCGGGGAAAGTGGCGGACTCGCTCTTCCACGTTGAGCAGTTCCGCGGGTTCGAGAAGTTCAGCGAGGGGCGTATGTTCTACGAAATGCCCCAGATCACGCCACGCACCTGCGGCATCTGCCCCGTCAGCCACCACCTGGCCTCGGTGAAGGCCTGCGACGTGATCGCGGGCACGACGCCGACACCGACCGCACACAAGCTCCGCGATCTGATGCACATGGGGCAGGTTATCCAGTCGCACGGTATGCACTTCTTCGAGCTAGCCGGCCCGGACTTCGTGTTAGGGTGGGACGCCGATCCGAAGATCCGCCACGTCGGCGGCATCATCGCGGCCGATCCCGACCTGGCCGTCAAAGCGGTCCAGTTGCGCGCGTACGGGCAGAAGATCATCAAGGCGCTCGGCGAGCGCCGCGTACACCCGATCTTCGGTATCCCCGGCGGCGTGACCAAGCCCCTGCTCGCCGAGGATCGCGAGTGGATGCTGAGCGAGCTCGACCGGCACATCGCCACCACGCAGGTAGGCCTCGCGTTCTTCAAGGACTGGGCGATGGGCCACGCGGAGATGGTGAACGAGTTCGCCGTCTTCCCCTCGGCCTATATGGGCCTGGTCCAGGAAGACGGAGCGCTGGAGCTCTATGATGGGACGCTGCGCATGATCGACTGCGACGGCACCCTCTTGGAGGAGTTCGACCCCGCCGAGTATCTCACCTACATCGCCGAGCACGTCAATAACTACACCTATCTCAAGGCCCCCTACTACAAGAAGCGCGGATACCCGGAGGGCGTCTACCGGGTCGGCCCCCTGGGCCGCCTGAATGCTGCCAGCCACATCAGCACGCCCATCGCTCAGGGCGAGATGAAGATCTGGAAGTCGCTGAACGACGGCAAGCCGGTCGAGGGCACCCTCTACTTTCATTATGCCCGGCTCATCGAGACGATCTACGCACTGGAGCGCGTCAGGGAGCTTCTCGACGATCCCGATATCCTGGGTCAGGATGTTGCCAATCCCCAGGGGCAGATCACGGGCGAGGGCGTCGGCGTCCTCGAGGCACCGCGCGGCACCCTCTTCCACCACTACTGGACCGATGGCAACGGCGTGATCCGGAAGGTCAATATGATCGTCGCCACCGCCGGCAACGCCTGGGCGATGAATCACTCCGTCAACATGGTAGCGAAGCGCTATGTGGACGGCACCCGACTTGAGGAGGGGATGCTGAATCGCGTCGAGGGCGCCATCCGCGCCCACGATCCGTGTCTCTCCTGCTCGACCCACGCGATGGGCCAGATGCCGATCCAGATCGAGCTGGTCGGTCCCGACGGCGAGGTCCTGGACACGCTGCGTCGCGACTGAACGACAGGCCTACAGACCGAGGCGCAACGCCGTCCGAGGCGCAACGCCGTCCGAGGCGCAACGCCGTGGGG
Organism: Anaerolineae bacterium; assembly: GCA_040774145.1. GTDB lineage: Bacteria > Chloroflexota > Anaerolineae > B4-G1 > SLSP01 > PWVB01. The sequence continues at coordinate 6,311 of JAXGUU010000187.1, read as the reverse complement.
GCGCAACGCCGTGGGGGCGCATGATCCGGAAAGCCTCCGAGGATAGGGACATATGCACGTTCGTCCAAATCCCCGGAGGCTTTTGGTGAGCGAGGGAAGCGGGCGGCCCACGTTCGCACCCTTGAAGCGACACCAAAAACAGATAAAATCATTCTTAATCGGACTAAAAGTCCTGTAACCGCCTCGCGACGTCAAGACGTGCAGGCGACAGACATTGAGGAAAGACTTTGAGTGCACTTGTAGACAATCCGAACGTTCACATTCACACGCTGGTCGCAGGGTTCGGCAATCTCTACCGTCGCGACGATGGCGTTGCCAGGGTCGTGGTCAATCGATTGCGCGAGAGATTGGGACGCCCACCCCTCGATGAAATGGACGACGGCTTCGATGATCTAGGGCAAACGGTCGACACTGTGGTGCTTCACCAGTTGGTCCCGGAACTTGCCGAGGATCTGCGGCACTACGATCTCGTGGTCTTCGTCGACGCGCACGTCGGCTCAGGCATCGCCGAAGAGATCCACGAGGAGCGGTTGGACGTCGTCTATAAGACTCCCTTCGTCTATCACCAGACGCACCCCTCGACCATTCTCGCCCTGACCCGCCAGATGTATGATCGAGCGCCCCATGCGATCCTCATCTCGCTCCTGGGCCACGATTTCGACTTCGGACCGGGCCTATCGGATGAAACCGCCGCCTTGGTCGAGCCCACCGTTGACCGCATCCTCACGCTGGTGAGCACCCCACGCAACGAAGCGGAGTCCTCACAGGAGGCATCGCGCGATGCATGAGCTGGCCGTGACGGAGGATCTTCTGCGCATCATCACAGACCACGCCGAACGCGGCGCCGCGACTCGCGTCACCGATGTCTATCTCGTGATCGGGGAGCTGAGCAGCTTCGTCGATGATTCAATTCAGTTCTACTTTGATACGCTCAGCCTCGGCACAGTTGCCGAAGGCGCGCAGTTACACTTTGAACGGATCAAGACCCGCTTTCGTTGCCGCGCCTGCGGTCAGGAGTTCGAGCCTCACGAACGGGACTGGCGCTGCCCGTCCTGCCAAGCGCTCGGGGGCGATGTGATCGCGGGCAAGGAGTTCTACGTCGACAGCATCGAGATCGAATCATAAAGGCATGGAGGCACAACTATGTCTACATCAGAGAAGGTATCATCCGAGCCGCGCCGTGTACCGGTCGTCCAGAAGCTGCTGACCGCCAATGAGGAGGTCGCAGCCGACAACCGCGCGCAGTTTGCGGCGCATCATGTCAAGGTCATCAACATTATGGCCTCGCCCGGTGCGGGGAAGACGACGCTGCTGCTCAGCACCATCGCAGCGATGACGGAGCACAGCATCGGCGTGATCGAGGGCGATGTGGCCTCACAGGTCGACGCTGACAAGATCGCAACCACCGGCGTGCCGGTCGTGCAGATCAACACCGGCGGCGCCTGCCATCTGGACGCACCGATGATCCGCCACGGCATCGAAGCCCTGCCCCTTGACGAACTGGATCTCGTCTTCGTGGAGAACGTCGGCAACCTGATCTGCCCGGTCTCCTTCGATCTGGGCCAGAACTACAACGTGGGCCTGATCAGCGTGCCCGAGGGACACGACAAGCCCTATAAGTACCCCGGCATCTTTGAGGCTGTGGATATCGTCGTCGTGACCAAATCGGACCTGCTGCCCTACCTCGACTTCGAGGTGGATACTTTCCGCGAGTTAGTGCACGGCCTCAATCCGCAGGCCCCGGTCCTCGTCCTCTCCGCCAAGACCGGCGAGGGCGTCGACGCGTGGGTCAACTGGGTCCAGGAGAAGCTGGCAGATCCTCACTGATTCGCCGACTATCCACGATGAACGATGAGCGCTCGCGGGAACTCGTAGCCCAACACGTCACCATCACGGGCGTGGTCCAGGGCGTGGGGTTCCGTCCCTTTGTCTACAACCTAGCGACCGAGAGGTCGCTTGCCGGCTGGGTGCTCAACCACTCCGGTGGGGTCGATATCGAGGTCGAGGGCCCCCGGGATGACGTCATGCCCTTCGTCGCGAGCCTTGCCGAGAAGGCGCCGCCCCTGGCGCGCATCACCTCGATCGACAGCCACGCCATCGCGCCGGTCGGTTACGTTGAGTTCGAGATCCGCCACTCCGAAAGCCAGGCGGGTCACTACCAATTGGTCTCTCCGGACGTGGCGACCTGCCCGGACTGCCTGCACGAGCTCTTGGACCCCCATGATCGCCGCTATCGCTACCCGTTCATCAACTGCACCAACTGCGGGCCACGCTTCACGATCATCGAGGACATCCCCTATGACCGGCCTGCCACCACGATGCGCGTCTTCCCTATGTGCGACGAATGCCTCGCCGAGTACACCGATCCCCGCAACCGGCGCTTCCACGCCCAACCCAACGCTTGCCCGGTCTGTGGGCCGCAGGTATGGCTGGTGCGAACGAATAGGCCGGCAGATACTCGGACCCATAGGACCAACGTCGATCGTGGATCGGGCGCGGACAGGGAGCCGGAAGGGTCGACAACGGCATTCGACGCCCAGCAGGCCCCCACCGGCGACGCGGCGTTGGTGCGCGCCGCAGAACTGCTGCGCTCAGGGAGAATCCTGGCGATCAAGGGGCTTGGCGGTTTTCATCTGGCCTGCGATGCGACGAACTCGGCAGCCGTCGCGCTCCTCCGCCAACGCAAACACCGGCCCAGCAAGCCGTTCGCACTGATGGTCGCAACGCTGGAGGATGCGCGCGCGCTCTGCGAGGTCCCACCGGAGGCCGAGGCCCTGATGACGTCCGCACAGTGCCCGATCGTGCTGCTCGATGCCCGACGCGAATCACCCATTGCTCCGGAGGTCGCACCAGCCAGCCACACCCTGGGCCTGATGCTGCCCTCCACGCCCCTGCACCACATTCTCCTGCGCGACGTCGGACGTCCACTGGTGATGACCAGCGGTAATCTCTCCGAGGAGCCCATCGCCAAGGACAACGACGAGGCGCTTGAGCGCCTGGCGCCCCTCGCTGACGCCTTCCTCCTGCACAACCGCGACATCCACGCGCGGTACGACGACACGGTGGTACAGATCGGCCGATGGGCAGATCATCAATTCGGCACATCGCAGACCGCGACAATCGAATCCAGCATTCAACGTCCGGCATCGAGTGCCCAGCATCCAGCTTCAGGTATCCAGTTCGTGCGGCGGGCACGAGGATATGCACCCTATCCTGTCCGACTGCCCTTCAGCGCCCCGCAGATCTACGCTGCCGGTCCCCTCCTGAAGGCCACCTTCACCCTGACACGCGACGATTACGCCTTCGTCAGCCAACATATCGGCGACCTAGAGAACCTGGAGACGCTCGAGCACTATGAGGAGGCCCTCGCCACCTATCAGCATCTTTTCCGCGTTGAGCCCGAGCAGGTCGCATGTGATCTTCACCCTGACTATATGAGCACCCGGCTCGCCGAGGCGTTTGCCGGAGAGCACGGTCTGCCCGCACCGCTCCGGGTCCAGCATCACCAGGCGCACATCGCCGCATGCCTCGCGGAGAACGCTTGGCCCACGGACCAAGGCCCGGTGATCGGCGTCGCGCTCGACGGCACAGGGTACGGCGAGGATGGCGAGATCTGGGGAGGCGAGTGGTTTGTCGGCGATTACCGCGGCTTTGAGCGTGCAGCGCACCTCGCCTATCTGCCGCTGCCCGGCGGCGACGCTGCCATCCGCCATCCCTGGCGCATCGCTGTGGCCTATCTGCACGCGCTGGACGCCGACGACCTGCTTCCGCTGGGTGAGTTCTGCCCAACGGACGTGATGCAGGTACGCACGCTGGTCGATCGCCGGCTCAACACGCCGCTGACCTCTTCGATGGGAAGGCTATTTGACGCGGTGAGCGCGCTGCTCGGGATCTGCCACGAGGCCACCTACGAGGCCCAAGCGGCGATCGAACTGGAGCAGAGTGTGCCGGCCTCGCACCCGCGACGCTATGACGTCGCCGGGCTGCCGCCCTATCCCTATGGGATAGAGAGCAGCGTGCGACCCTATCGTGTCAATGTGGCATCGCTGCTTGGGAGCCTCATGGCCGATGTCACACGCGGAACGCCGGTTGCCGACATCGCGCTGCGCTTCCACGTCACCGTCGCCGATATGATGGTCTCGGTCAGTCGTCGCCTGCGGGAGCAGAGCGGTATCGGAACCGTCGCGTTGAGCGGCGGCGTCTTTCAGAATCAGCTGTTGCTGGCCCACGCCCTCCCTCGCCTCGACGCGGCGGGGTTTCAGGTTCTGCTCCACCAGCAGTTACCGCCCAATGATGGCTGCATCTCGCTGGGTCAGGCGGCGATGGCAGCCGTCTCAGAAGCAGATCACAAGGCAGAATAGGAGTCACCCCATGTGTTTAGCCATTCCAACCCAGATCAAGGCCATCGCCTCAGACGGTACAGCTACCGTTGAGCTTGGTGGTGTCGAGCGGGAGATCAGCCTCATCATGACCCCCGAGGCCAAGGTGGGCGACTATGTCCTGGTCCATACCGGCTACGCGATCACGCTGATGGACCCCGAGGAAGCTCAAGCTTCGCTGGAGATCTTCGCCGAGATCGCCGCGCTCGAGGATAGCCTGCCGTGAAGTTCATCGATGAGTTCCGCGACCCGGCCCTGGCCCGAGCCCTGATCACCCAGGTCCGCAGGGAGGTCGCGGCTCACCCTGAATGCCGCCCGGTGCGGCTGATGGAGTTCTGCGGCGGGCACACCCACGCGATCTTCCACTTCGGCCTACGGCAGATGCTCGAGAGCGATGTCGAGATGCGCTCGGGGCCCGGCTGTCCTGTCTGCGTGACGGCTGCGCGCGATCTTGATCGGGCCATGGCGCTTGCCAACGCCCAGCCCAACGTGATCCTCACGACCTTTGGCGACATGGTGCGCGTGCCCGGGAGCCGCGGCACCCTACAGGAGATCCGCGCGGAGGGCGCCGACGTGCGCATCGTCTACTCGCCGCTGGATGCATTGGCGCTTGCGCAAGCCCATCCGGATCACGAGGTGATCTTCCTGGGCGTGGGATTCGAGACGACGGCACCCGGCGTTGCCGCGGCGCTGCTCCAGGCCGAGCAGGCATCGACACCCAACTTCAGCGTCCTCAGCCTGCACAAGCTCACGCCCCCCGCGATGCGGGCCATCCTGGACGCCGGTGAGGTCGCGCTTGACGGCATCATCGGCCCGGGCCACGTCAGCGCCGTCATCGGCAGCGATGCCTGGGCCTTTCTGGCAGAGGATTACGATATGCCATGCGCCGTCGCAGGCTTTGAGCCGCTGGATCTGCTCAGCGCCATCGCAGCACTGGTCCACGCAAGGATCGAGGGCAAGCCTGAGGTGATCAACACCTACGCACGTAGCGTCCGCGCGAACGGCAATCCCGTGGCCCAGGGGATGCTTGAGCAGGTTTTCGACGTCACGGCAGCGAGCTGGCGTGGCTTCGGTGAGGTCCCGGCAAGCGGTCTGAGCCTCAAGGCCGCTCTAGCCCACCGCGATGCAGCGCAGCGCTTCCCGGTGGAGGTCGACCCGGTTGAGGAGCCGACGGGCTGTCGATGCGGCGAGGTATTGCGGGGGGTCATCGACCCGACCGATTGTGCTCTGTTCGGCCGCGTCTGCACACCCCGGAATCCCATCGGCCCGTGTATGGTCAGCGCCGAGGGTGCCTGCGCTGCCTACTACAAGTATGGGGAACCTACCGAGGCATGAGCGCAAAGGCGAGCAGACATATGGGCACATCAGCAGATGAGCGAATCAGCGAATCCACGAAGCGCGAGGGGCGAAGCCGACAGGCGACGTCCGATCGCGTCCTCCTCGCGCACGGCAGCGGGGGCAGCCTGAGCCACGAACTGATCCGCGACCTCTTTGTACACTACTTTGACAACGCGCTCCTGGCGTCGATGGGGGACTCAGCGATCCTGGATGATCTACCGCCGGGACGACTAGCCCTGACCACCGACTCCTACGTGGTCCAGCCGCTCTTCTTCCCGGGCGGGGATATCGGTGAGCTCGCCGTCTGCGGGACGGTCAACGATCTCGCCGTGATGGGCGCCCGCCCCCTCTATCTGACGGCAGGCTTCATCCTCGAGGAGGGCCTTCCGATGGCGGATCTCGAGCGCGTAGTCGCCAGCATGGCCGCAACGGCGCGTGAGGCAGGGGTTCAGATCGTCACGGGCGACACCAAAGTCGTCGACCGGGGCGCCGCGGACGGTCTCTTCATCAACACAGCGGGTGTGGGGGTCGTGCCGCCGGGCATCGACCTCGGTCCCCACCGCCTGCAATCGGGCGACGTGCTGCTGATCAACG
>JAXGUU010000186.1:0-8086 GCA_040774145.1 Anaerolineae bacterium | reverse complement strand
GGCTCCTCAAGCGCCGCCAGCACCTCGCCGGCAGGCGAAAGCACCGCACTCTGTCCGGCGAAGGCGTAGGACGGCTCCTCGCCGATCCGGTTCGCCGCCGCGATGAAGATGTCATTCTCGTACGCCCGTGCCACCAGCAGCGTGCGCCACATATCGACGTCCCTGACCTGCCACGCCGCCGGCAACAGGATGATCTCGGCCCCGCTCAGCATCAGGCTCCGTGCCATTTCGGGGAAAGCCAGATCCCATCCCGTCATCACGCCCAGGACACCGATCTCAGTCTCGATGGGCTTGATCTGGTATCCGGGACGGAAGACCAGGCGCTCCTCGGCGGGAAGGTGGATCTTGCGATAGGTTCCAGCTACCTCGCCGTCGGGCGCGATCAGCACGGCGCCGTTGTAGAGCACGGTCTCGACGTCCTCCTTGACGGCCATGCCGATCAGGATATAGACACCGAAGTCGGTCGCGTGTTGGCCCAGAATGTTGGTCACCGCACCCGGCACCCGCTGGGCCATCTGGGCGAAGCGCGCGCCGCCCTCATAGCCGGTCACCGAGAGCTCAGGAAAGACGATGATATCGACCGGTTGCTCCGTCGCGATACGCGCAACGGTCTCAGCCATCTTGCCGACGTTGTCCTCCATCTTGGTCAACTCCGGCTGCATCTGCACAACAGCAACGTTTAGTTCACGCATAGCAACTCCTTATAGATTCGTGGGAGCGTCGTCCCGACGAGATCAGACTCTGGGGCGCCGCAGGTAAGACAGGACAGAATAGAGCTCCGGAGGCAGCGGCGACGAGATCTTCACCTCATCGCTCGTGATCGGATGGGGTAGTCGTAGTTCGCTGAGATGCACGAAGAGCCGATCCGGCAGCATACTCTGGCGCCGGTCACCATAGAGTCGATCGCCGACGATCGGGAAGCCGAACCAGGAGAGGTGCACGCGTATCTGATGCATGCGCGAGGTCTCAGGGCGCACGTACACAAGCGTGTAGTCGCGCCCACCCTCCCTGAAATGCTGCTGTCCACGCACAAAGGTCCGTGCCGGACGCCCCTCACGTGCCACCGCAAGGCGCTGGCGCGTATGCTTCATGTTGCCGATCGGCTGATCGATCGTGAACTCACCACGGAGATGTCCTTCGACGAGGACGGTGTAAGCCTCAGTGACGTACTGTCGCTTCACCAATCGCCTCAATTGACGGTAGGCGGTCTCATCCTTACCCACCAAGACCAAGCCCGAGACCTCCTCCTCCAGCGTTGTCACAACTCCGGCCCGATTGACCCCGCCAATGTGCGCGCGTTCAGGGTAGCGCGCCGCAAGGAGCTGCGGGATCGTGGCCTGATCCTGCTTCCGCGTGCTACGTCCGGGGATGCCCGCGGGTTTGTCCACAACGAGCAGCACATCATCCTCCAACAGGACGGGCAGCGAGAGGCCGGGGGGTAGCTCAGGCGCAGGCGCCTCCTCCAACGCAGGCAGATGGACCGTCACCTCGTCGTTGGGATAGACCCGCTGACCCACCTTACGGGCATCCTGACCGTTGACTTGCACAGCCCCCTGGGTCACCAGGTCGCGAATCTGCTGACGATCCAGAGCAGCCCATCGCTCCGCAAGCAGCTGATCCAGCCGCTGGGCGGCCTCAACGATCAGCGTGTGCAGTTCAGGCATGGATCACCAACCTTTCACGCTCCATCAAGAACGAGTCTACCATCAGCACACCGACCCCGAGGACAATGGCGGCGTCAGCCAGGTTGAACACAGGCCACGACGCCAGGGGCCAGAAATTGACATCGATAAAGTCCACCACATAGCCTCGGGCCAGGCGATCGATCACATTGCCGATCGCACCTCCCGTCACCAGGCCGAGTGAGATATGCACCCACAGATCACCGGCTGGGATCGTGCGACGAAACGCCAGGATGCCGACCACCACCACGATCGCCAGCCACATGAAGAGCTGACCCAACGACGGAAAGAGGCCAAACGCCACGCCCGTGTTCTCCACGAGCGTGAAGGAAAGGATCGGCGCAAGCCCGGGAATCAGGTCAGTCGGACGATAGAGAGGTAGATGCGCCACCATCCACGCCTTAGTGATCTGATCCACCAGCAGGGAGCCGATGAGCATACCGAAGAAGAGCACGTGGCTCAGCCGGCGGGTGCCGGACATCTGTTCGGACAGCTCCATCGAGGCGCGTCGCGATCCTACCGCCGCTGCTCGCGACGCGATTGGCACGACAGACAGTAGCTGGCCTCCGGCACGGCCTCAAGCCGCGCCAGCTCAATGCGGACCCCGCACGACTCACAGATGCCGTAGGTGCCGTCCTCAAACCGCTCGAGCGCATAGACCACGTTCTTGTAGGAGTGCTCCATCTGTTGAGCGAGGGTCAGGTCGCGGGCCTGCTCGAAGACCTCCGTGCCGGCGTCAGCCATATGGTTGCTGTAGCCAACGCCGTCTTCACGGACCTCGCGCTGGACCTCGTCCAACTGCCCGCGCAGCTCCTGCTTCTTCTCTTCAAGTCGACGTCGAAGCTCAGCATAGGTAACCGGCATACCTCATCTCCCTATCCCTTTTGTTTGTCCGCTGATTCTACTTGAGATCAGTCAAAAGACAAGAAGTCGGCAGCGCGCACGGCCTTGGCATCTGCGATCCGTAGAGCTGCCGCAGCAGCACCCTCAATGGCATGCTTGCAGCCCCGTCCTCGGGGCGTCGGACGCCGCAGCACCCTCGCCATAGCCGCGATGACCTTGCCGTCGGTAACGCTGGCGACCATCAGTTACTTTTCTGTAATCGCTCTGTAACCACACGCATGCCAAGCGCAGCTACAATGATCATAGAAGCACGTCGCAGCTGTTGGTTGACAGCCACCCGACGCAGACGAAACATCTCGATAGGTCCGTACAGGAGGGATAACATGCGCAAAAAGCACTGGTCACTGGTTCTGGTCTTGGGGATGCTGCTCAGCCTGCTGCCACAGGCGGCGATGGCACAGTCGCCCAACTTCTACACGTCCGTCATCGTCAGCGATGTGACATCGGGCGCCCCGGTCGTGGGTGGCGCTTTCACCACGGACGTCAGCTTGTCGATCGTCAACAACGCCACCCCAGCCGTCGGGATTATGGGTGTGGATCTCTACATCGGCTTCGATCCCGGCGTCGTAGCCGTGAACGACGCGGACGACAATCCCGCGAACGGCATCCAGGTCAACGTCTCCACGGGCTTCTTCGGCGGCAGCACCGTAGTCGCCAAGAACCTCGTGGAGGTGCCCTGTACTGCCGGCGGTGCAGCCGCCTGCGTCCATCTCGCCCTCAGCACCACCGGCGCTCCCATCACCAACCGCACCGGCAAGATTGCCACGATCACCTGGGGCGGCCTGGCAGAAGGTCCTACGGCCATCCAGGTGCTGACCACCGATGCCACCGTCCTGGCTGACGCCAATGGCGGCGAGGTTCTGATCAACAGCACTTCGGTCCCGGCGATCGCCATCCAGGCTGCCGGCATCATCTCCGGTCGCGTCGAACGCCAGGGCGTTGCCGTGCCCGATCTTGACGAGACTGTGGTCATCGCCTACAATGCGGGTGGTGGGGTGATTGCCGAGGGAACAACGGATGGGCATGGCTTCTTCGAGCTCAGCGTACCGCAGGGCGGCATCTACCTGGTGCAGGCCTTCTATCATGGCTACCTCAAGGCACAGAAGGGCAACGTCTACGTGGTCGGTGCTTCGGTCGACATCGGCACGACCAAGCTGCTCGGTGGCGATGTCAACGGTGATAACAACGTGAACATCCTGGACGTGGTCGGCATCATCGGCTCATTCGGCGCCGGTGGTGTGTTGCCCGCGGACATCAATGGCGATGGCACCGTCAACATCTTCGATCTGACCATCGCTGCCGGCAACTTCGGCAAGACCGGTCCCACCGCGTGGTAGTGACATTCTCACAGCCTAAAGGAGCATGATACGATGAAAAAGATCCTCCGACGTACACTTCAGGTCCTTGCGCTCCTGGTGATGTTGAGCGCACCGATCGCGCCCGTGCTGGCAGCCGACACCGTCGTCTCGCTCAGCCCGGCCTCGGGAAGCCTCAACGTGGGCGACACGCTGGTGGTCGATGTGATGGTCTCGAACGTCACCGCCCTGTTCGGCGCCGAGTTCCACCTGACCTTCGATGCCGGCAAGCTCGAGGTCGTGGATGCCGACGCCGGCACGGACGGCGCGCAGATTGCCCTCGGCAGCTTCTTGAGCAATGACTTCGTCGCTCAGAACGTCGCCGACAACGCCGCGGGTAAGGTTGACTTCGGCGTCTCGCAGATGTCGCCTCACGGTCCTGTGAGCGGCAACGGCGTGCTCGCCAAGATCACCTTCCGCGCGAAGGCCGCAGGGACCGCGAATCTCGCCTTCAGCAGCGTGCTGCTCGCCGACGCCAGCGGGACCCAGATCCCCGCGACGTCACAGAACGGCGCCATCACCGTCGCCGGCGACGCTACACCCGAGCCCACCACGACCACCCCGACGACGACGGCGACCGCGACGGCCACCACGACGACCACCCCGCCGCCCTCCTCCTGCACCGCGCAGGGGTACCACGTCGTCCGTGCCGGTGAGACCCTCTACTCGATCGGCCGCGCCTACGCGACCCTGCCCAGCAAGATCGCGGCATGCAACGGCATCGTGAACGCCAGCCGCATCTACGTGGGCATGAAGCTTCTCATCCCCGTCGCGCCGTGGTCACCGATTCCCGCCGGCCCCGTGGCGGTACGCCAGTTCACGCCCGGCGGCACGGTAACGCCTGCACCCGTGACGCCGGCGCCCACGCCCGGATGTCGCTACTACCACACCGTCCGGTACGGCGAGACCTTGACCGCGATCGCCATCCGCTATGGCACCAGCGTCTGGGCCATCGGCCGCGCCAACTCCATCTACAACCTCAACTTGATCTACGCGGGCCAGGTGCTCTGCATTCCCTAAGGCCTCAGCTGTAGGACCTAGTCTGAAGACGCCGCCACGAGAGCTCGTGGCGGCGTCTCGCTTGGCCCCTATCTCGCAGGGCGCACGTAGAGCAGAACCGAGACGCCCGCGTAGTGCGTCGCCTCCGCGAGATCGTAGGTCGTGTCCAGCCAGCCCTTGACGAGCTCGCGATCATCCCACAACCGGGCCTCCGAGTAGATCAGCCAGATGCGATCGCGATTCGCCACCAGGCGTCGCACCTCCCGTCCTACGTAGGCCCCGTCGACGAGATAGTCGCCGCCGGCTTCGCGCCAGTTCGTGTAGGGGGCTTCCGCCACATCGTCCTCGCGTGCCTCGCCATAGACCTCGTAGACCAGGCGATTGTACGGAATCTGGAAGAGCAGCAGGTCCCCCGCCATCCAACCCGCATCGACGGTGGCAGCCGCCTGAGCGAACTCCGGCTTGATCGGGTCACTCGCCTGAACCCATAGACCGTGCACGTTCAAGAGCGTGAGGAGGCCCAGTGCGAGCCACGCGGGTCCTGTATTCCATCGCCACAGTCGGTCCACGCCCAGGGCAACGAGCATGTAGAAAGCCGGGGCCGACCAGATCAGGTAACGGTCGGTGAAGATAGGGCCGCGCAGCGAGAGCAGCCATATCCCCAGGAGCGGCAGCAACAACCAAGTGGCCAAGCTGAGGACGCGGCGCCACACGGTGCGCCCGTCAACGGATCGGCGAGGCGAGCCCAGCAGCCCGAGGAGTGTTAGCCCACCATAGAGGAACATCGCCGCGATCAACACCTCCTGTCGCGCCCACGCCCCCTGACGGATGCCCACGCTCCAGCCGTTGAGCAGCGCCGTCGCCATCTCGCCCAGATTGTACCGTGGAAAGCCTGTCTCTCGCGGCATCCATGCCAGCGCGGCCTGCCACCTCAAAAGAGGGAGATAGGGCAGGGTCAACCCGGCAGCCACGATGAGACCCCCCGCCCAGGCGTGGCGGGCACGTGCCGGATGCCACAGAAACCAAAGGCCCAGCACAGGCATCAGCAACGCCGCGAGGATGTGGCTGTAGATCGCGAACGTCGTGGCGAGAAAGACCGCGAGCCACAGGCCCACCCGCGGCGTCCGGCAGGCTCGATCGAGAGCATAGAGGGCGATCAACGCCAGCATCGGTACCCAGGCGTACATCTTGATCTCCTGGGCATACCAGACCAGATAGGGTGAGAGCGCCGGCAACCACAGAGCGAGCCACCCCACGCGCCGGCCCCACAGTCTCCGGGCGAGGGCGTAGCCAAGTGCCAGTGACAGGAGTCCGCAAAGCACCGAGAGATAGCGCATGGCGAAGACGCTCTCACCGGTGAGCGCGATCCAGCCGCGGAGCACGATCGAGTAGAGCGGGCCGTTCCAGCCCGGACGGGTGAGGTTGCTAAGCAGCTCGGAGAGAGGCAGGAAGGCGAAACGCCACTGATCCACCTCGTCACGCCACAGGCCCTGTGCGGTTAGCGTTAACGCCCGCACGGCGAAGGCCGTCAAGAGCAGCGCTATGCGGCGCCCGTACGGCAACCTACGACGGCCTTCATGCACGGCTTGGCTATTCGGCACTGGCATCCCTCCTCCCCGCGAACTATAATACAGGGTACGCACGAAGCAATCAGTCCAGCCTGAAGGAGGCACCATGAAGCAGCACGAACTACCGATCCTTGCCGAGGTCACCTACAGAGTTCCAGCGGTCGAACGCGGCTACACCGGGCAGACGCTCTATGTGAACGTCGGGCGCGGTGAGGTGCGGTCAAAGCCGGTCACCGAGCAGATGAAGGAGCTCTTCGTCGGCGGGCGGGGGTTCGACCTATGGCTCCTCTGGCACGCCGTCACATCCGAGACCCGTTGGGATGATCCTGAGAATGAGATCGTCATCTCTTCAGGACCCTGTGGAGGTATCACGCAGTATCCCGGATCGGGAAAGTCGATCGCAGCATCGATCTCTCCCCTGACGGACGTCGTCATCGACAGCAATGCGGGCGGCCACTTCGGCCCCTACCTCAAATTCGCCGGTTGGGACGCGATCGAGGTCCAGGGCACGGCTGACCGGGAGGTGGTCGTCTTCATCGATGCCTCCGAGGGCACCAACGGAGAGGCTCGTGTACAGATCCTTGCGGCGCCGGAAGACTGCCCTGCGGACACCCACTTGCTGGGTCAATGGATCACCGAGAGGTTTACCGAGACCGAGAAGGACCGCGAGCTGACCTCCTTCGTCTCCGCGGGTCGGGGCTCTGAACACAGCCGCATGGGCTGCCTCAACTTCAGCCTCTACGATCGCAAGCGCCAGGACCTGCGATACAAGCAGGCTGGGCGCGGCGGAATCGGCACCGTCTTGCGCCACAAACACGTCAAGGCCCTGATCGTGCGCAGCCCGACCTTCAACAGCAAGAGCAACCGGCCCGCCGATCCCGCCCGACTGCAGCGCACCGGCGCCGAGATGCAGCGCGAGGTAGCCAAGTGGGATCCCGTTCAGAACCGTATGCGCAGCCGGGGCACCTCCTACTTGGTGCAGATCATGGATGATTACGACCTGCTGCCGGTGAAGAACTTCCAGTACGGCGCGCATCCTGAGACGCCGAAGATCAACGGAGACGTATGGGAGGGTCGCTATACGCAGGGACTACCGGATGGCTGCTGGTTCGGATGTACCGTCGCATGCGCTCACGCCGTTGACAACTACAAGCTCCGCACCGGCCCCTACGCCGGGAGTTGCGTGATCGTCGATGGACCCGAATATGAGACCATCGCCGGCGTTGGGAGTAACTGCGGCATCTTCGATCCCGGCGCGATCCTTGAGATCAACTTCTACTGTGACACCTACGGGATCGACACCATCTCCTTTGGCACCGGCATGGCCTTTGTGATGGAATGCTACGAGGCCGGCGTGTTGGATCGCGATAAGACCGGTGGCTTGGAGCTAGCCTTCGGCAACGCCGACGCCGCTCTTGAGGTGCTCCACCAGATGGCGCGCGGCGAGGGCTTCGGCCTCATCTTCGGACAGGGCATCCGCAGGATGAAGATGATCTTCGCTGAGCAGTTTGGGGCCGATCCCGATTTCCTTCAGGCCATCGGTATGGAAGCCAAAGGGTTGGAGTACTCCGAGTACATG
>JAXGUU010000185.1:0-8111 GCA_040774145.1 Anaerolineae bacterium | reverse complement strand
TGAGTCGAACTACTCTTCCTTCGTTTCGGCAGCGGTCGGTAGCGTGCCCAGGATGAGCGTCGGGGTGATGCCACGCTCTGTTAAAATGACCTTGGCGTTGTTCTTCAGCGCGTTCTCGGTCATCTCGATGTTGCGGAGGGTCTGAGCGTTTCCTGTGAAGTAGGTGTTTGCTGCTTCGTTGACGAGCTTGATGGCCTGGGCGCGACCTTCCGCGATGCGGATGGATGCCTCTCGCTCGCCCTCAGCCTTGCGGATGGCGGCCTCACGCTCGCCTTCCGCCCTCTGCATGATGGCAAGCTTCTGCTGCTCCGAGGCTTCGAACTCGCCGGTCGCGAGTAGCCGCATCGAACGTCGCTCCTGTTCAGCCGTCTTCTGCTTGTGCATTGCCAGCTTGATATCCTCGGGCGGGTCAATCAACATGATCTCGACCTTACTGACCACGAGGCCCCAATCCTGGGCGAATTCGTTGAGCACGCGCTGAAGGTTGTTGGCGATCTTCTCGCGGGCCACGAGGCTCTCGTCGAGGGTGAGGTCACCGAACTCCTGGCGCAAGTTGGTCATTGCGAGCTGGATGACGGCCCGCTTCCAGTCATCGATGTTGTAGAAGGTCCGCTTGATCGAGTCCTCATCCGCCTTTGGACGCACCCACATCACGCCGTCCACGCGGATCTCGACGTTGTCCTTGGTGATCACCGGCTGCGGGGGGATGTCCATCGTGTGCTCGCGGACGTCGCGTACGCGCACCAGGCTGAAGAACGGGATCTGCACCCCGAGCCCTGGCATGACGAACCCGACGTAGTCTCCCAACACTTCCTTGATTCCTCGCTCGTACGGCTTCAGCGTGTAGATGAACGAATAGATGGTCCTCATAGCACTCCTTTACCTTGCTCTCTGTGTGAATACGGGACGACACAACCTCAATGGGAAGACTTCCGGCGTTCCTGTACCGCCTGCCTCACGGTAGACTCGTCGATGATCCTCGCCAGGACCATCGCGATCAAAGGAAGGGGCAGGGCAGTTAGCAGGGCAATACGGCCATCCTGGGCCTCCAACACGGGCCGGTCGGCCCCGTCGCGGAGCACGTATCCGCCGGAGCCATCGTCCTTGTACTGAAGCCGGTAGCTGCGATCATCATACACCAGTTCGGTCCAGGTATCCATCTGGCGCCCGTGGTACTGCATAGCGGCGAGGGCCTGTTCCCGCCGTTCCAGGACGGCGCGCCCCTTCAGGCCGCGCACGCGGCGGACGTCAAACGCGTCGCCGGCAATGTCGAGGTTGTAGCCAGCGTAACCACGGGTAATCCGGGCGACGACGCCATTGCGTGGAACCGCGTGGTGCGATCCGTCCTCCAGCGGCGCGCCCCCGACCCGTAGCACGTAGACCGGCCGTAGCCCCAACAACCGGCGCTCGCGACGCAGGCTCAGGTTGCCAGGCTCCACTGTGGGCTGGCGCAGGTAGCTTTCCTGATGGGCAGGCAGCCAGGGCCAGATCTGCCCCACAGGGATGACAAGCCGCTCACCTAGCCAGCTCCACGTCTCGGGACGAGGGGCCCCCACGCCCACGGGCACGACCTGGTCAAGCGCGCCAGGGCCACCTGGCACGCGAGTGCCGGGCTGTAGCTGGCCGATCTCGCGACCTGGCAGCCGCTCGATCTCTGCCTGGACGCTGGTGCCGGCGCCCGGGGTGCTCTCGACGATCAGTCGCCCGCCCACGGCCAGCATCCGGTCTTGCATACCGCTGATGCCGAGTCCCTTGCGCGTAAGACGGGTGTCAAACCCGATGCCGTTGTCCTCGATCGTCAGTGTGATGCCGTCGAGATCACAGCGGAGACGGATGTCGACACGGGTCGCGCGTGCGTGACGCGCAACATTGTGCAGGGCCTCCTGGGCGATGCGGTAGAGGTCTTCGGTGACGACGGGCGGCAGCAGCCGGTCGTTGCACTGCGCGTCGAGGTAGACGAGAAGGTGGTGCTGGGCGCCAAAGAGGAGGGCGTAGTCGTTCAGTGCCGCAGCCAGCCCCTGCTCCTGCAGCGGCGCAGGGCGCAGATCCTCGATCAGGCGCGTCGTCTCGCGCTGCGCGGCGCGGGCGGCAGTCTCGATTTCGGTCGTCATCTCGCCGATCTCGTCCAGTGCCGCGGCCACGCTGGAAGATGTGCCAGCTACGAGGGAGTCCATCATCTCGACTTTGGTGCGGACCGCACCAGCCGTCATCGTAAGGCTAAAGAGGTGCTGCTTGACGGTGTCGTGGAGTTCGCGGGCCAGGCGGTTGCGCTCCTCCACAAGCGTCAGGGCGCGAACCTGATCGGTCAGGCGGGAATTGCTCTCCCGCAGGCGATCGAGGTCCTGTTCGTCCTCTGCCAGCGTCTCGACCAGGGCATCGAGCTGCCGCGCGAGGTCGCCCAGGCCATCGCGCACGCTGTCGCCTGCGCGCAGCGCAAGATCGCCACGCAACCAGGCATCGGAGATGGCGACCATGCGGGACAACCGGCGACGCCGGCTGCGGCCGAACCACGCGGCGAGCACGGCGCCGATGATGCCCGCGATCAGGGCCGCCCAGAGCCGGTGGCCGAAGGGCAGAGCGGGTACACCGAGCCAGGCCAGTAGACTCTCGGCGATCAGGGCCGCGGCGAATGCCGCCCCGCCACCGATAAGGCCGTCCATCAGCCGCGGACCGCGGTGATGCATAAGAACACTCTGATCGCTCATTGTTGGTCCTTCCTTGTTCGGTTACGACTCTATCATAGCTCAGGGCGCCCTGACTGTCATCGCGCTCCAGGATAGGATGGGGATTGGACTTGGGGACAGGGTGGGGTAGAATGGCGCCACCTGGACAGGGAAGGTGCTCATGAAACCTACAGTGCTGAACAACCGCTATCGGCTGACCGAGTTGGTCGGCGCGGGGGGAATGGCGACCGTCTACCGGGGCGAGGACCTGCTACTCGAGCGTCCGGTAGCCGTCAAGTTCCTGCGCGAGCCCTATGCCAGCGATGCTGAGGCGCGCGACCGGTTCGTACACGAGGCGCGTGCGGCGGCCAAACTGGACCATCCCAACATCGTCCACATCTACGATGTCGGCGTCGACCAGGGCGACCATCCGTTTCTGGTGATGGAGCTCGTGCAGGGCGAGGATCTCAAGGCCCTGATCCGCCGCGACGCACCGCTACCGGTGGCCCAGGCGATCAAGTTGGCCCAGGCGATCGCCTCGGGCGTGGGGGCCGCGCATCGCATCAACATCGTACACTGCGACCTGAAGCCCCAGAACATCCTGGTGACCGAGGATGGTCAGGTGAAGGTGGCCGATTTCGGCATCGCGAGGGCCCTGGCGCCTGAGGACAACGAGAGCGAGCCGGTGGAGGTCGTGTGGGGTAGCCCGCACTATCTGTCGCCCGAGCAAGCTCGCGGGTATCGGCCGACGCCCGCGTCGGATGTCTACAGCATCGGCGTGATGCTCTACGAGATGCTGACCGGCGTGCCGCCATTCCACGATCCGGACCCAGAGGTCCTGGCGATGAAGCACTGCCGCGAAGAGCCGGCGCCGCTCACGGCGCTCAATCCCCGGGTCCCGAGTGGACTCGACTGGCTGGTGCGCAAGATTCTCTCCAAAGAGCCCACGCAGCGGTACCGCAACGGCGATCAACTGGGCATGGCGCTCGATCAGTACCTGCGCCACGGCGAAGATGGCACCGGGCCGTTCCTGCCGCTGTCGCAGGAGACGCCGATCGTGGCCACGGCCAAGGGGGCCGGCAAGGCTGCGGCGGCTGGGAATGTCAGCGCGCCAGCTCCGTTGGCCCAACATGAAGCCCAGCAACCGCCTGCTGCTGTCCCGCCTCATCCCAGCGCTGTGCCTGCTGCGCCACCCTCAGGGTCGGCTGATGGAGGGACCCAGCCCATTGCGCGCCGGGAGCCGCCCGACACAACCGTCTGGATGTTGTTGTTGGTGGCAGCGATCGCCGTCATCGGCCTGGTTCCTCTGTGGGCCTATGTCTACCAGGCTTACACGGCACCGGGGCCCCGACCGACGCCCAGTCCGGAGGTCACGGGCGCCCCACAGACGCCTGGCAGCGTCGAGCGGCAGGTGACCGTGCCCAATCTCACGGGGCTGGGAGTCGCAGACGCCCAGCGATTGGCCCAGAGCATGGAGCTCGACATTGAGGTGCTGGGCGAGCAAGAGAGCACCGATGCCCGACCAGGGGCGGTGCTTCAGCAGACGCCGGGCGCCGGGACCCGAGCCGCCGCGGGGTCAGTCGTCAGCGTTCTGGTCGCTGCAGGGCGCGCTCTGGAGCTTCCGGATGTCGTGGGCTATGATCTGGAGACGGTCCAGGATGGCCTGGAGAACGAGGGGCTGCTGCTGGTCATCACGGAAGTACGCAGCACGGAGACGCGGGGTGCCATCCTCGGCCAGGAGCCGCTTGCTGGATCGACGGTCCGGGTAGGCGATGCAATCACGCTGACAGTCAGTGGTGGTGCCAATATCCCAATCCCTCTGGGTGTGAACCTCAACCAGCAGGTGCTGCTCGAACAGGCCTGGGTCTCGGACTTCGGCTACAGCCCCGGGGGAACTGTCCCCGTAACGCTGCGCTGGCGGTGCCTGGCACCTCTGGGTGCGTCGTACAAAGTGTTCGTCCACGTGCTCACGAGTGACATGCAGACGCTGGTCGCCCAACACGACACGGTTCCGCTGAATGGTTTGCGTCCCACGACGAGCTGGGTGCCCAATGAGATCGTGAACGATCCCCACCAGGTCGTCTTGCCCCAGGGCACAGCAGCAGGGAATTACCAGATTCGGGTGGGTCTCTACAGTGACGCGGGCAGATTGCCCGTGGTCGATGCCGGTGGCGTACAGGTCATCGACGACACCATCTTTGTGACGACGATCACCGTCCGCTAGACCGATCTGGTCTGGCCTCGCTGCGTCGATTTCTCTGGTATAATCCCAACGATGGCGATTGTGTGCTTGGTGTGCGGACGCAGTGTGTCCGCTTCTTTGGGGTCCGCACTGCGGATCAGGAGGCGTAATGAAGTCTAGGGGCAGCAGCAATTTCGTCTATCTCATCATCATTGCCGCTGTTCTCTTTCTTGTCTACAGCTACATCTCTGGAGGCAACCAGAGCGCGACCGTGCCGCTCAACCAGGTGGCCGAGGACGTGAACGCGGGCAAGATCGAGAGCATTCAGGTACAGGGCGATGAGTTGGCCGTGGTCTACAAGGGCCAGGGCGGTGCCGAGGATGCGATCGTACTGTCGCGCAAGGGGCCCGAGTCGACGCTGCTGGAGCAGTTGCAGGCTCTCGGGGTTGCCGATGATGCTCTGCGGTCGATCGACGTGGAGTACGAGGAGCCCATGGACTGGGGGACGCTGATCAACGTCGGCATCACGATCATCAGCATCCTCGCCGGGGTGGCGTTCTTCTATCTGTTCATCCGACAGTTCCAGGGCGCTAACAACCAGGCGATATCGTTCGGCAAGAGCAAGGCGCGTATGTTCTCCGGAGACCGCCCGACCGTGACCTTCAACGATGTCGCGGGCGTGGAGGAGGCCAAAGAGGAACTGAAGGAGATCGTGGAGTTCCTCAAGGAACCCCAGAAGTTCGTCAGCCTGGGGGCGCGCATTCCCAAGGGCGTCCTATTGGTGGGCTCGCCGGGCACGGGTAAGACGCTGATGGCCAAGGCCGTTGCTGGTGAGGCTGGCGTGCCATTCTTCAGCATCTCCGGCTCGGAGTTTGTTGAGATGTTCGTGGGCGTGGGCGCCAGCCGGGTGCGTGATCTGTTCGACCAGGCCAAGCGGCACAGTCCCTGTATCGTCTTTGTCGACGAGATCGACGCCGTGGGTCGTTATCGCGGTGCCGGGCTCGGCGGCTCGCACGATGAGCGGGAGCAGACACTCAACCAGATCCTCGTGGAGATGGATGGCTTCGACACGGACACGAACGTGATTGTTGTGGCGGCCACGAACCGCCCTGATATTCTGGACCCGGCGTTGCTGCGCCCGGGTCGTTTCGACCGACGAGTGGTGCTCGATGCTCCCGACATCCGCGGTCGTGCCGCGATCTTCCGGGTGCACACGCGTGGCAAGCCGGTGGCTGCCGAGGTCGACCTGGAGGTTCTGGCGCAGGGTACGCCGGGCTTCGTGGGTGCGGACATCGAGAACGTGGTGAATGAGGCTGCGATTCTCGCAGCGCGCGCGGGCAAGCGGCGTATCGGTATGGTCGAGTTCCAGGAAGCTGTCGAGCGTGTGATCGCGGGACCGGAGCGGCGCAGTCGCGTGATCTCCGAGGATGAGCGCGAGATCTTCGCCTATCACGAAGCGGGACACGCTGTCGTGGCCTATGTTCTGCCACTGTGCGATCGCGTGCGCAAGATCTCGATCGTGGCCCGTGGCATGGCCGGTGGCTATACGCTCACGCTGCCCGAGGAAGACCGCTACATCATGCAGCGCAGCAAGATGGAGCAGGAGATGTCCAAGATCCTTGGGGGGCGTGCTGCTGAGGAGATCGTCTTCGACGAGATCAGCACCGGCGCTTCCGATGATCTGGAGAAATCGACGAAGCTGGCGCGATCGATGGTGATGCGCTACGGGATGAGCGAAAAGCTGGGCCCGCTGGTCTACGGTCGGAAGGAAGAGCTTGTCTTCCTCGGCAAGGAGATCGGTGAGCAGCGCGACTACAGCGAGGCGCTTGCGCAGGAGATCGATGACGAAGTGCGCGAGTTCGTGACTGATGCGTACGAACGCGCCAAGGGCGCGCTACGCGAGCACCGCGAGCAGCTGGATCGTGTCGTGGTAGCCTTGCTCGATCGCGAAACGCTCTCGAGCGAGGAGTTCGAGGCAGCGATGCAGGGGCGCGCGCTCCCGGAACGCAAGAAAGAACCTGTCGCCAGCGCTCCGGAGGCGGAGCCGGCATTGGCGCCTTCGACGGCGGCTGCGTAAGAGCGTCGCGTGCACACCTACGGCCCTCGCTTCAGGCGAGGGCCGTTTCTTGTCGGGATCGTGAAGCTTGGGAGAAGCCAAGGTGGGCCGGTTGTCAGAATGGCGAGCGCGTGCTATAATGCGCCCTGCGTTGGAGAGGTAGCATAGTCTGGCCTAATGCGCGCGCCTGGAGAGCGCGTGAGCCGAAAGGCTCCGAGGGTTCAAATCCCTCCCTCTCCGCCAGAAGTGAAAAGAGGAAGCCCGTCCAACGGGCTTCCTCTTTTTCGTGTGCCGGCCAACGCGGTCAGGCTGCTGGCGCCTTGACCATGGCACGGACCTGCTCCCGGAGCTCATTGATCTGGGCCCGAGTCTGCTGAATCCTGTCAAAGGTCTCGCCCTTGGCCCGGATGCCTTCGGCGAGCAGGGTAGTCGCTGCATCGCGCCGGCTCTTCGCTGCCCCTGCGTCAACCAGCATATCGAGCTGTTCGCGTGTGCCCTCATCGACCTTGATCACCATCAGGTTCGAGATGTCCTGGGCTGCCACCACGATGGCCTTGCCCAGCGCATCGACGAATTTCACGGTCTCGTTGACGACGGCTACCACGGCTTCGGCAACTTCGGACGTCGCTTCATCCTTGCCCTTCTGCTCTGTTACATTGACCTCACTCATCGCTTGCCTCCCGTTCTCTCTCTTCGTGCATGCTTCGCCCGGCGCACCTGGCGCAGGCGGCTATACTGTCAGGCCTGTGGCTCTTCCTTGGCCGGGTGGATGACCTCCTGTCGCAGGAGATCACGCAACTCAGCGATCTTCTTCGTGATGACGCTGATCTTACCGAAGAGCTCCTGGTTTGCCGCGATTCCTTCATTGATGAGGAATGCCGCGCTTTCGGAGCGGCTCTTCGTGACCTCGGCGTCGACCAACATGTCGAGGTGCTTGAGCGCCTCATCGTTGACGCGCACCATGACGACGTTGCCACGGCCCTGCAACGCTTCGCTCACCGCTGCGCCGAAGACCTCGACCTGTTCGATCGCGTCCTTCAACGTGCGCGTCGGCTTTGGCTTCTTGGGCGTGCTCTGCGCCTGGCTCTCTCCCGCGGAGCCCGCCGCCGGCGTCACCACGGGCACCTCGCCCTCTGGTTCCTTCTCAGGGTTCAGTGTTACCTCTACCTGAATCTTCTCTTCCTCGCTCATCTCTCTGCCCTCCATGGTC
>JAXGUU010000184.1:0-8139 GCA_040774145.1 Anaerolineae bacterium | reverse complement strand
CAACAGGGTCCGCAACAACCGAGGCCAGCGCGCGAGCCAGGGCTTCCACGTCGCCAAGCGGAGACGCGTAGATCCCCAAGGAGCCAAGGTATTCCCGGCTCACCGGCGTATCATAGGCTACGACCGGCAGCGCCATCGCCATGTAGTTGAGGATCTTGCCGCTGCCCTCGGTAGCGGAGAGCTTCGGCGCTACGGAGAGATCCCCCAGCGCCAGATAAGCCGGCGCCTCCTCATAGGGGATCTTGCCTGTGAAGACCACGTCCTCCGCCGTCAATCCCAGGTTGTACGCATCGTCGCGGTACGCATCGACGCCCGGGAAGCCCATCACCAGGCACGAGATCGGCACGCCTTGGGCCCGCAGCCGCGCCAGCGCCTGAAGCAGCTGGGGAACCCCCTGATAGTCGGCCAAGAGCCCGAGATAGACCAACAACGCCCGGTCGGGCGGGATGCCCAGCGCCCGTCTCTGCTCGTCGCGAACTTCCGCCGACAGACAGGTGGGACAGAAGAAGTCGAGGTTGACGCTGTCGGGCAACGCATAGACCGAGGCGGTGCGACCGAAAGTGCGCGACAACATCGCGGCGCTGTGCGTCGTGCTGGCCACAATCGCGTCAGGCATATCGATGATCCGCTCCTCAAGACGTCGCCACCAGTAATAGGCTAGGGTGTCCCGACGGACAAACCCGTGATCGAGCATCTCACCCGTCAGGCTCCCCTGTAGGTCGAAGACGACCGGGATACCGAGCAGTCGCCCCACCACACTCCCGATCAGCGCGCCCTCGTGGAGATGACCATGGATCAGGTCCGGACGCCACGTGAGCGCCTCGCGAAGCGTCCGCCCCGCCAGCAGCAGATCGAAGACGATCTTGTGGCGCGATGAACCGACCTCATAGTCCGGGCGCCAGGGCGTCGGTATAGTCCGTACGATATCCAAGCCCGGCCAATCACGACCCAGGTAGTAGGTGACGACCCGGACCTGATCACCACGCGCCTGCAGCGCCCGGGCCTCTTCGAGGATGCGCACATGGCAGCCGTAATCCAAGAAGAACGATGTCGGCGCCACCATCAGAATGCGGTGCTTGCCGGTCCGCCGGCGCTTGCCGGTCCGCCGGCGCTCGTCGGGCTGCCGGCGCTCGTCGGGCTGCCGGCGCTCGTCGGGCTGCCGGCGCTCGTCGGGCTGCCGGCGCATGGACTTCTCCCTATCTTGCGCTCCCACCCCAGTCCTAGCTTTCGTCCGCAGATTGTAGCGCGCTCAAGAGCTCAGGATCCACCGGCACATCGATGTCACCGTGATGTCCCCTGATCAGGACCGCGGTGCGCGCATCTCCTCCGGCACCGGCGACCAGGTCCGCACCCCAGTCTGCATGCCCGCGTCGCACGACGAAGGCCCGCCGCAACCCCGCTCCCTCAAGCGGGCCACGCCCCCAGCGCTCCGCCGTGCGCGGCGCGAAGCGCTCGACCAACACCACCAGCACACGTTCCCACAGCTGGGGAGGCGCCACCAGCTTGCCTACATCGTGGAAGAGGGCAGCGATCAACAGGTCAGGCTCGGTGTGGCCACGGTGTTCCAGCATACGGCACACATGCACGCCGTGATGCTGTTCAGCCCGAGGCATCCGGTCGAACAACCTCGCGAGACCCTCGGGTGCCGCGGCGCGGCTCAGGATTCTCTGCACATAGGCCCTATCCACCGGACGGAACGGCGCGTGCAGCGTCTCGACGAACTGCGCCACGCGATACCGGATGTGCCATCCGTCCCGCGTCTGCACAGCGCCGCCGTTCTCCGTGTGCTGCCGCGCCGGCCCCATACCGGTCAGAATACGATGATCCTGAAGAGGGCCTGCTGCAACGGACGCACCAGGATGCCGACCACATCCAGGCCGATCTGAGGTAACAGAAAGAGCACGAAAAGCAGGATGTAGACCGCGTAGGGCTCCATGCGCTCGATGGCATCGGCCATGTGAGAGGGTGCAATGCCGGCTAACACCCGCGAACCGTCAAGCGGCGGTATAGGCAGCAGGTTAAAGGCCGCCAGGCCGATGTTGACCTGGATGGCCACGAACAGAACCTGAGCCAGCCGGAAAGCTTGGTTAGCATCTAAGAAGGTCAACAGACCCAGGCGGATGGGAATCGCCAGGACCATCGCCTGGACGATGTTCGACACAGGACCAGCCAGCGCCGACAGGGCCATGCCGACCCTGGGGTTGCTCACCCGCGTCATCCGGTAAGGATTGACCATCGCCGGACGGCCCCAGCCAAAGCCGGTGAAGAGAATAGCGAGCGTGCCGACAGAGTCCAGATGGATGAAGGGGTTGAGCGAGAGGCGGCCCTGGAGTTCAGGCGTTTCGTCTCCTAACAGGTGCGCTACCCACCCGTGGGCCCACTCATGAAGCGGAATACCGAGAAAGATCACTAACAGACGCGCCAGCAGCACGTCCGCACTTAGCCCAAATGGCATCGCGTTTCGTCTCCGTTGTCAACCGTCATATCGCATCATTGTGTCACAGAATGATGGTTTTTCAACTTCCATGCTATAATCCCCGCATTGGGGAGGCTGCTCAACAGCTTCCGGGGACGTCGAACCAGACCAGGAGGCTAACCTATGAGACTCGTCATTCCCATGGCCGGGCTAGGTACCCGTATGCGCCCGCATACGTGGTCCCGCCCCAAGCCGCTCTTGCCTGTCGCCGGGCGTCCGATGCTGGCGCACATCCTGGATCGTTTCGCGGATCAGTCCATAGATCGCTACGTCTTCATCATCGGCTGGCTGGGTGACCAGGTGCAGGATTACGTCAACACGCACCTCGATGTGCCGGCCTCCTTTGTGACCCAGGAGAAGATGCTGGGGCAGGCCCACGCCATCTGGTTGGCCCGAGAGTACCTCGAGGGCCCCCTCTTCCTGATGTTCGTCGACACGCTTTTCGACGATGTCGACTTCACCGGATTGGACGCACCGGGTCTTGACGGCATGATCTTCACCAAAGAGGTCGACGATCCGCGACGCTTTGGGGTGGTGGAGACCGACAGCTCCGGGCGGGCGACCAAGCTCATCGAGAAGCCCGACTCGCTCGACAACAAGCAGGTGCTCATGGGCCTCTACTACTTCCAGGACGGCGCATGGTTGGCGCGAGCGTGCAAGGAACTGATGGATCGACGCCTTAAGACAAAGGGCGAGTACTACCTTGCCGATGCCGTCACGTTGATGATCGAGCAGGGCGCCAACTTCCGCACTCGCCCCGTAGGCGTCTGGAAGGACACCGGCAAGCCCGATACGACCTTCGACACCCACCGTTATCTGCTGGAGCACGGCTGCGACAACAGCTTCGCGGTCCCGCGCCCCGGCGTCGCCATCATCCCGCCGGTGTTCATCCACCCCCAGGCCATCGTGGAGCGTTCGGTGATCGGCCCCTATGTCTCCATTGAGAAAGAGGCCGTTGTTCGCGATAGCGTCCTGCGCGATACGCTCGTCGACGAAGGCGCTGAACTGAGTGCCGTCACGCTGGAGCAGTCGATGGTAGGCCGTTGGGCGAAGATCGACGGGGCCTTTAGCGCGCTCAACGTCGGAGACTCCTCCACACTGGGCACCCCCACACCCGATCAGGAGCAAGACTAACTATGCCATCGATCTCTCGGACGTCCAAGCGTGTACAGATCATCCCCCCTTCGGGCATCCGCAAGTTCTTCGACATCGCCGCGACGATGGACGACGTCATCAGCCTGGGTATCGGCGAGCCGGATTTCGACACGCCCGCGCCCATCGTGCAGGCAGGCATCGAAGCGCTCCAACGAGGCGCCACCCATTACACCTCCAATTCGGGCCTGATCGAGCTACGCGAGGCGCTGGCAAGCCACCTCAGCACACGCTACAGCGTCGACTACGATCCGGTCTCGGAAATCCTGGTCTCGGTCGGCGTCTCCGAGGCGCTCTATCTGGCGATGGCTGCCATCCTGGATCCGGGAGACGAGATCCTCATCGCGGACCCGGGCTTCGTCGCCTACGAACCCACGGCACGCATGGTCGACGCGGTGCCGGTGATGATCGCCACATCCCCTGAGGATGGCTTCCAGCTCACCGCCGCGGCGATCGAGGCAGCGATCACCGAGCGCACGAAGGCGCTGTTGCTGGCCTCACCCAATAACCCGACCGGTGCCGTCATCGTCCGGGAGGAGCTGCAGCGTATCGCCGACCTCGTCGCCAAACACGATCTCATCGTCATCTCCGACGAGATCTATGATCGCCTGGTCTACGAGGTTGAGCACGTCTGCTTTGCGAGCCTGAACGGTATGCGCGAGCGCACCGTGCTGCTCCAGGGCTTCTCGAAAGCCTACGCCATGACGGGCTGGCGCGTCGGCTACCTAGCCGCGCCGGCTGCGCTGTCGAGCGAGATCCGCAAGCTCCACCAGTACCTGATTATGTCGGCGCCGACGGCCTCGCAGTGGGCGGCACTGAAGGCCCTGGAGGTCGGCGAGCCCTACGTGCTGGCGATGCATGCCGAGTACGACCGCCGGCGACGCCTGATCGTCAGCGGACTCAACAATCTGGGTATGGCGTGCACGGAGCCCCACGGCGCGTTCTACGCCTTCCCCTGCGTCGGGCAGACCGGCATGGATGACAACACCTTTGCCGAGGTGCTCCTGAAGGAGGAACGGGTGGCGGTCATTCCCGGACGCGCCTTCGGCGAGGCGGGCACCGGCTTCGTGAGAATGTCCTATGCCACCGCGTACGAGAAGATCGAGCTGGCGTTGGAGCGCATCGCACGCTTTGCACAACGCCACGGGTAGAGGATTCGGCGCCGTCGCATATCCGCTTGGGGAGGCGGATCCCACCGGCCAGGGCATCAGGAGGAGGGGGCACGTGATACAAACCTAAGGAGCGTATCGACGATGACCCACGAGATCAACCCCTTTCTGTTAGCCCAAGCTCAGTTCGATCAGGTCGCCGAGCAGATGAGCCTCGATGACGCCGTGCGCAGCATCCTGCGCTGGCCCCTCCGCGAGTTCCGCTTCCAGCTACCGGTGCGAATGGATGACGGTAGCATCAAGGTCTTCTTCGGCTTTCGCGTCCAGCACAACGATGCCCGGGGCCCCGCTAAAGGCGGCATCCGCTTCGCCGCCAACGAGACGCTCGACACGGTTCGCGCCCTAGCTATGTGGATGACCTGGAAGTGTGCGGTCGCCGACATTCCTCTGGGCGGCGCCAAGGGAGGCGTCGTGGTCGACCCCGCGGCCCTCTCCACCGGCGAGAAGGAGCGCCTCTGCCGCGAGTGGATCGACGCAGTCTGGAAGAACCTCGGCCCCCGCAATGATGTCCCCGCCCCCGACGTAGGTACCAATGCGCAGATGATGGGCTGGATGATGGATGAGTACTCCAAGCTCCACGGCGAGTACGTCCCAGGCGTCATCACCGGGAAGCCGATCGGCGGAGGCGGCTCGGAGGGACGCACCGCCGCGACCGGCTTTGGCGTGGTGGTGACCGTCCGCGAGGCGATGCGCCACTTGGGGATCTCCTCCGCGGGCCGGACCGCCGCGATCCAGGGGTTCGGCAACGTCGCCCAACACGCAGCCCTGACCTTCATCGAGATGCTGGGGGGGCGCGTGATCAGTGTGTCCTGCTGGGACCGTCACGATCGTACCGCCTACACTTACACCAAGGAAGACGGCATCGACCCACACTTCCTACAGAGCATCACCGATCCCTACGGCACCATCGACAAAGAGCAGGTACAAGCCGCAGCTTACGTGATCGAGGACGGCGATGCCTGGCGTCGTAAGGATGTCGACGTCCTGATCCCCGCCGCGGTCGAGGGCGCGATCACCGCGGAAAACGTGAACGAGATCAGCTCGCAGGTCAAGATCCTCGCCGAGGGCGCCAACGGACCGACCACGCTGGAGGCCGACGCAGCACTGCAGACGCGCGGCATCTTCGTCATCCCCGATTTCCTCTGCAACGCGGGTGGGGTCACCTGTTCCTATTTTGAGCAGGTGCAGAACGACATGAACTACTACTGGGAGGTAGACGAGGTCCTCTCCAAGCTCGACCAGAAGATGACCAACGCCTTCGAGGCGGTATTATCGATGTCGCTGAACAAGAAGCTCTATATGCGTGACGCCGCCTATTGGGTCGCCATCGCCCGCGTGGAGCGCGCGATGCACCTGCGCGGCTGGATCTAGGGGATGGGGGATCCTATTCGCCGCGTTCGCTCAACCACTCGAGCCATCGCAGCAATAGCCATAGCACGATCACAAGAGCCGCACCGGGGACCAGGCAGAGGAGTCCGGTCAAGAGCGCTGACCAACCATAGATCAGGCCGATCAACAGGCCTCCGACCACCAGGAGGAAGATCACGACACCAGCGACAAGCGCACGCTCAGCGCGGCGCCGGTCCTCACGCATGTCCGTCGGCGGTCTCAGATCGTCGGGCAAGCTCCTCCGTCCGCGCATCGCAGCCTCCTCACAGATCGCTGATAGCAACTACCCCCAGGTTCTCCTGGGGGTAGTCGTCTCTTGACCCGAACCGGCGCGATCAGTAGCGCAGCAGCGCCCCGATACGCGTCTCACCTATCTTCTCGTCATCCACGACCTCGACTTCGCCACCCTTTTCAACCACCTGGGTGACGACCGCCTCCACAGCATCGGGGATCTCTGAGAACTCACTGCCGCAAAAGACGCACGCATCCAGCACCTGCGTCGTCAGGTAGCCGCACCCGGTGCATTGATAGCCGGGCTGATGGTAGTGACGCCCGACCAGCAGGATCTGGACACGCCCCTCGTTGACGACACTCAACGTCTGGTCCAACCCAACCACGCCGTTCATGCCTTTGGCGGCCGACGTGATCACAGCATCAATCACCTTCTGCTGCCGCTCGTTTTCCAACGAGGCCAGCAGCCGGTGGGCATGCTCTCGGACCTCCGCCTCGTTCGCCTCCACATCGATGGCGAAGGTGCCGCTGACCAGATCGCGTAACGATCCGGGCAGCACGTCCATGAACTGCGCTACCGTGGGCTCGGCCCCGGCGATAAGCAGATGCCGGGGATGGTGCTGCTCGCAGAAGGTAGCCAGGTCGCCGGCGATGTCCTTGAGGTTCCGCTGCACCAGCTCCGCCTCGTGCCGACCCGATTGCTGGGAGCCGCCGCGCATCCCATGCACCGACGATCCGCGCCCCCGGCGCGTCCGCCGCACATCGTCACCCGCCACCTCAAGACGATCGACCAATTCGCCCATACTGAAGGAGTAGAAGATCGCCCCTTGTCGTCCGACCACGGCGACAAGGTAGCGACCGTAAAGCCCGTCCAGCTCGACCAATGGGGATATGTAAGGTCGCCGCGCTGCTGTGACCCCTGAACGCACCGGGAACGCAAGTGGATAGGCGTACCAGATGTCCTCCTCCTCCCGCGAGAAGATCGCGAGACCGCGCCCCGACCAGTCGTAGTCGTACTCCACGTAGCGCTTAATCGCCTCGATGTCCTGACGGAAGTCCGCTGCCAACCCGCCCACTTTGTCATTCACCTGCTTGAGCATCTCGCGGAGGGTCAACTTGTACTCGTCAGCCGTACGCTGCGTCGGGTCGACGTCCAGGTACACACTCAGTATTGGCCCTTCAGTCTGAACCGAAGCCAATTCCTTCAGCGCCCTTTCGTCAAACATAGTCACATCCTCCCATGGATAGTTTCGAAGTCCGCCAAGCCGACGTCATCGTGCTCCGTAGCCCGCTCTCACCTCCTTAACCGACAACAGACATGGTAAGGTCCTCTGGCCCATAAAACGCAGACTGCGGGTAAGCTTTCCAGCCGCCCCGCAGTCTCATCGATTCACCTGTGCCCCATCTGCTGTGCCCAATGCTATGCGCATGCGCCACCTCAATCCAGGGATGTACCTTCATTCTATGGACGATGGGCCGGCTTGTCAAGATGAGTCGTGGGGCGGAAACCCAAGCCCGCCCATAGGCATCAAGTTAAGGTCAAGCAAAAGGGACAACTCCGTGTAGAGTAAGGTTGCACAACCACTCAGAAGGAGTTATCCCTAACGATGACTATAGCAGAGATTGCAGAGAATGTGATGCGGCTGCTGGGGAGGAGATTCCGCAGTAAAAGGGATAGGATGACCGAGGGAACCGAACGACAGAGGGACATAGAGCTGGGTT
>JAXGUU010000183.1:0-8140 GCA_040774145.1 Anaerolineae bacterium | reverse complement strand
GACCGGCTTTCAGATCATCATCCTGCTTGGCCTGGTGCTAAGTTGGGTTGGCACGATCATCCCCATCTTTCCGGGGCCTACGGTGATGTGGATTTTCGTGCTCATCCACGGCATCGTGATGGGGTTCGGCACGTGGGGCTGGATCATCTTCGGTGTGATCAGCGTGCTGACGGTGGTCTCGTGGCTGACGGATAACGTCTTCAGCATCCGTGGCGCGCGCCACGGGGGCGCCAGGTGGACATCGGTCGCGATCGCGGCAGGCGTCGGCCTGGTCGGCAGTCTCCTCCTGACGCCGATCGGCGGCATCGCGCTGACGTTACTGACGCTCTATCTCGTCGAGTACTACCACCAGCGCGATGCCGCCCAGGCATGGCAAGCGACGAAGGAGATGCTGATGGGATGGGGGTGGGCCACGCTGGCCCGACTTGGGCTTGGCCTCGGCGTCCTGATCCTGTGGGGGATCTGGGCGTGGCTGTAGCTACTTGCCCAACAGACCGCCCAAGCCGCCGGACCCTTTCTTGAGCAGATCGCTCGCCTGATCCACCACCGACTCGTTGTTCAGCGCGGCCTCGAGCTGTGCGGCGATCGGGGCCGGCAGCTTCTCCTTGAGGAAACCCAACACCGTCTCCACGGCCTGCTTGGCTTGCGCTTCCTGCAGACCGGTCTTCTGTTGCACCAATTTCACCAGTTCGTCCATCGGATAACCTCCTACGGTTGAGTAACGCCAACGTCCGTATACACGATGATTGTACCCGAGCCATCATCCCTGCCAAATTCGTGCGCACATCAAAGCCATCGCATCACAACACTCTTCCGGGAAGCTCGAAGAGCCTCGCTCACCACAGAGAGAGCGTCGGACGCCTGAACCCGCACAACGCAGCGGGCCTTCGAGCTTCCCGGAAGATCACCCTGATGAGCGCGTGCCCCGGATCTCCTGCCGCGTCTGTGTTCCCCCATCTCAGCGTGCGGTATAATGGCAACCAGAGATGACCATTAACCGACGACAACCAAGCCGCACCATCCGCTATGTCCTTGAGGGCGTCGCGGTGCTCAGCATTGCCGTGTTGGCCTCGCTCACGTTAGCCCTTCACATCAGCCGCCCCCCCATCTCCTACGCCCAGGAAATCGACACCTTCAGCGTGACCGTGCAGGCCCGCGTCGAGGAGGTCCTGGACGAAACCATCTCGGAGGACACGGAAGGTCTCGTCATCGTCGCTCAGACCCTCAGCCTACGCTTCCTGAGCCGGGGAGCTTATGAGGGTGAACAAGCGGTTCTCGAGTACCACGGCACCGGCCCCACCCTCAACGCCGTTCGCTTCCGGGAAGGACAGCGTGCCCTGGTGATGATCTCCACGCTCCCCGAGGGCAGTGACGTCAGTGGACGCACCGTCTACCAGGTTGCCGACCATGTGCGGCTTCTGCCGCTGGCCCTGATCGCGGGCGCCTTCGTTGCCGTCACGATGGCCATCGGTCGCTGGCAGGGGCTGCGCGGCCTGCTGGGGTTGGTGCTCAGCGGACTGCTGATCGGGGGGTTTATCCTCCCGCAGATTCTGGCCCACCGCGAC
Organism: Anaerolineae bacterium; assembly: GCA_040774145.1. Taxonomy (GTDB): domain Bacteria; phylum Chloroflexota; class Anaerolineae; order B4-G1; family SLSP01; genus PWVB01. Next base: position 6,575 of record JAXGUU010000183.1, on the reverse strand, counting down.
CCTGTGCTCGTGACGCTGCTCAGCACCGGCCTGCTCCTGGCGGTGACCCTCTACCTGATCCAGGGCTGGAACGTCACCGGACACACCGCTCTACTCGGTATGACCATCAGCCTCGCTGTAACAGGGCTTCTGGCTGTCCTGGCGACCAGGGTGGCCTTCCTGACGGGCTACGGTTCCGAGGAGACGCTCTTTCTGCAGGCTGTGGGCATCAACGTGCAGATGCGGGGCCTTTTGCTTGCCGGGATGATCCTGGGAGCCGCGGGTGTCCTTGACGACGTCATCCTCGCGCAGGCCGTGACGATCTTCGAGTTGAGCGCCACCGACCCGACACTGAGGCCCCGGGCCCTCTACAAGCGCGGCATGCGCATCGGCGTGACCCACCTCGCCTCGATGATCAATACGCTCGTCCTGGCCTATGCGAGCACGGCGCTGCCGCTGCTGATCCTCTTCTACCTCTACCCCGAACCCTGGTATCTGACGATCAACCGCGAGCTCATCGCCGAGGAGATCGTCCGCGCGCTGGTCGGGAGTACGGGATTGTTGCTGGCGGTGCCGTTGACCACGGCGATCTCAGCATGGGTCGCGCCAAGCACCCTCGATAGGCCCGGCCCGACCACCGCCTGATCGGCGCGACCCCACGCCGACCACGAGGTCAGACCGGCGCCCCCAATGCCTCGCGTAGGACAGCCAGGGTATGCACCACATCGTCATCGGTGATCCAGACGTGGGTCACGACCCTGAAGGAGCGTGGCCCACGGTTGGGCAGCAGCACCCCACGCGCCTTGAGCGCCGCAGCTAAGGCGGCACCGTCCAGCGGGCAGGCGGCAGCGAGCGAGAAGTAGAAGATGTTGGTGTGCACCGGGCCCACGACCGTGCCCGGCAGCGCAGCGATCCCCTCCGCCAACGCACGCGCCCTCACATGGTCCGCCTCGAGGCGTTGGGGCATGGTCTCAAGCGCCACAATGCCCGCCGCAGCCAGAATACCCGCCTGCCGCATCCCACCCCCCAGCACCTTACGCGCACGGTGCGCCTCGGCGATGAAAGCACGGCTGCCGCAGATCATCGAGCCGACCGGGGCAGAGAGGCCCTTGGAGAGGCAGAAGGTCACCGAATCCACGTCCTTGACCAGGGCTCGCGCCTCAACGTCCAGAGCCGCCGCGGCATTGAACAGCCGGGCGCCATCTACGTGCACCCTCAGCCCATGGGCGTGAGCCAGCTCGGCGACCCGGCTGACGTAGTCCGGCGCCAGCGGCGAACCATCGCAGGCATTGTGCGTGTTCTCCAGGCAGACCAGGCGCGTCCGTGGGAAATGCGCGTCATCGCCGCGTATGGCGCCCTCAAGAGTCGCCAGATCCAGTGTCCCGTCGGGCTGGTTAGGAATCGTGTGGGGCATGATGCCCCCCAAGGCAGCCATACCGCCTTGCTCATAGAGAAACGTGTGGCTCCGGTCGCCGATGATGGCCTCATCACCGCGTCCGCAGTGCGCCAACAAGGACGCCAGATTGCCCATCGTGCCACTCGGCACAAAGAGCGCCGCCTCCTTACCCATCATCTCGGCGGCAAGCGTCTGGAGGCGATTGACCGTCGGGTCCTCACCATACACATCATCGCCCACCTCGGCGCGGGCCATCGCCTCGCGCATCTCCAGCGTGGGTCGCGTCACCGTGTCGCTACGCAGATCGATCAACGTCATCTCCACCTTCCCTCAGTCACCAAAGCTGGTCCCTACCAGGCGCGCCGCTTCGATCCACGGATGATCGAGCGGCACCACCTTCTTCTTGCCCGCCACGTCCCCGAGCGGCACCGGCACACAGTCATCACCCCGTGCCGCCACCATGACGCCATACTCTCCCCGCTCGATGAGCTTGGCACATGTCGTGCCCAGGCGCGTCGCCAGTAGGCGATCGGTCGGGCTGGGCACCCCACCCCGCTGCAGGTGTCCCAGCGAGGTCACCCGCGACTCGAGATGAGTCATCTCCTCCAGGCGCCGGGCCAGCCGCACGCTGACCGGCTCGTCCGACACAGCGACGTGCTCCGGTTCATCGACCGAGACGGCGCCCTCAGACATCGCGATGATGCTGAAACGTTTGCCGGCATAGCTGCGGTTCAACACGGCCCGCGCCACTTGGTCAATGTCATAGGGGATCTCAGGCAGGAGGATCACATCAGCCCCGCCCGCGACGCCGGCGCCCAAGGCCAACCACCCGGCGTTGTGCCCCATGATCTCCACAATGATCACGCGATGGTGGCTCTCCGCCGTGCTGTGCAGCCGATCGATGGCCTCAGTGGCAATCGCCATCGCGGTATCGAAGCCGAAGGTGACGTCCGTACCCCAGACATCGTTGTCGATGGTCTTGGGCAACGTGATGACGTGGAGGCCCTCCTTCATCATCCGGTAGGCGTTCTTGGCGGTTCCTCCGCCGCCGAGGCAGACCAGACAATCGAGGTGCTGCTTCTGGTAGTTGGCCACCGCAAAGGGCCGCATATCGACCGTCCCCAGCTCTCCGGCGGGCATCTTGTGGGGCTTGTCACGGCTCGTCCCGAGGATCGTCCCGCCCAGCGTCAGGATGCCCGAGAGGCGCGACGAATCCAGGCGGATGAAGCGATTCTCCACAAGCCCGCGAAAACCGTCAAGATAGCCGATGACCTGGATATCAAGCGACATCGCAGCTTTGCCTACTCCCCGAATCGCGGCATTCAGCCCCGGACAATCCCCTCCTGCCGTCAACAATCCGACAAACTTCTTCACCATCGGGACCCTCCCTCCTCCCACACACAACCGATCCGCCGGCCCGCACTCATTGTAGCCCAACACCGCCCCGGATACAACAACTCGTCCTTGACGCATTCTCACCATCGTCTACACTGTCGGCGTGTGCCGCGCTCAGGCACAGCCAAGACCAGTCTGGAGGACAAGCACCTATGACGACCCCGCGTGACCGTGTACTGCAGGCATTGACGTTTCAGACGACTGATCGCGTACCCCTGGATCTAGGAGGTATGCGCTCCACCGGCATCAGTGCCTTCGCCTATCCAAAGCTCGTCGAGGCGCTGGGCTTACCACCGCGGAGGACGAGAATCGAGGACACCGGGCAGATGCTCGCCTTGCCCGACCTCGACGTGCTGGACGCTCTGGATATCGATGTCGTCACCATCTGCGACGGCGTGACCAACGCCTTCGAGCAGCCCGAGCTATGGCACGACTACGACTTCAACGGACGACTGCCGGCCCAGGTCAAACACCCGGAGGCCTTTCACACCGAGCCTGACGGCACGATTGTCCAAGATATCCGGCGCATGGTCCCGGCCTCCTACGTCTTCGACGAGGTGCATGGAGGACAACCCCTAGACCTTTCTGCAGACCTACCCAAGCCGGATCTCGAGCAGGTCAAGGCCGGACTTCAGGCCCGCTTGTTGCAGGACGATCAAGTTCGTGAACGAGCAGCGCTCTGCCGGCGCGTCCGAGAGTCCACCGACCGCGCGGTCTTTCTCAACGAGGGCACCCTGGGCGCCCCGATGGCCATCGGCGGCTGGAGCGGGCTGGCCATTTTCCCGATGCTCTGCCTGCTGGAGCCCGATTTCGTCGCCGAACTCCACGAGATGGGGACGGAATGGGCGATCAAGAACATCCGCGCCCTCCTGCCCGAGATCCGCGACGATGTTGATGTCATCATGATGGCCGCCGACGATTGGGGGACGCAGGCCAACCTGATCGCCTCGCCCAAGGTCTACCGCGACCTCTTCCTCCCCTACCATCAGCGGATCAACGCCGTCATCCACGAGATCGCCCCCAACGTGAAGTGCTTCCTGCACTCGTGCGGCGCGATCTACGACCTCATCGATCTGGTCATCGACAGCGGCTTCGACGTGCTGAATCCGGTGCAGTGGTCGGCAGGAGGGCACAGCTATCGCGAGTGGAAGGACAGGGCGCGGGGTCGCATCGCCCTCTGGGGCGGCGGCGTCAACGCCCAGGCGACGCTCCCCTTAGGCACGGTCGCCGATGTCGAGGCCGAAGTCCGCGAGGTCGTGAGCTATATGCATCAGGACGGCGGCTACGTCTTCTGCAACATCCACAACATCCTGGCGGAGATCGAGCCCGACAAGGTCATCGCGATGTACCGCACGGCAGGCGAGGTCGGTGGATAGACACGCAATAGGCTGCTGAGTAAGGAAATCAAAAGGCCCTCCACGTGACCGTGGAGGGCCTTTTTCTGATGCCGAAGGTGGGAGTTGAACCCACATGACCGCAAGGGTCACTGCGCCCTGAACGCAGCGCGTCTGCCTATTCCGCCACTTCGGCATGCTCTCACGACACAACCCCCGTGTCGCTTTGAACAGCTAGGATTCTACCGGAAAGGCGCGTTTTTGTCAAGGGCGCGTGAGCGCGTATAATCCGGATGGGCGGGTGCTCACCGGAGGCACGACACCCACAACCACACCTGGAGGCAACGTGTACCCAACCGTCAAACTAGAGCTCCCCTTATGGATAGGGCAGGAGATCGGCCCACCCGACCGCTGCTTCTCGTCGCTCGAGGCGCGGATGGCGTTGGCCATCCGCCTGGCTGAACGCAACATCGCGGAGGGCGGCGGCCCTTTCGGCGCAGCCATCTTCGAGATCGAGACGGGCAGACTTGTGGCGCCCGGCGTCAATCTGGTCGTCCCCACCAGGTGCTCACTGGCTCACGCCGAAGCCATGGCGATCATGGTTGCACAGCAAGTGTGTCAGAGTCACGATCTGGGCGCGCCGACCCTTCCCGCGATGGAACTGGTCACCAGCGCCCAACCATGCATCCAATGCTATGGTAATCTCTGGTGGAGCGGGCTGAGACGCGTTGTCATTGGCGCCGACAAGGACGATGTGGAGCAACTCACGGGCTTTGAGGAGGGTCCACTTCCCACAGACTGGGCCGAACAGCTTGAGCACCGCCCCCCGCTGGCGCCTATCCGCGTCATCACGGGCGTCCTGCGTGACGAGGCGCGTCGCGTTCTGAGGCGCTACCGCGAGACCGGAGGTCCAATCTACAATCCCAGCATGGAGGTCACCTATGCAGATTGCTCACATTGAGGTCACGCCGATCACCTTGCGGCTGGGCATTCCCTATCGCACAGCCTACCACGGACAGGACGCTGTCGAAGAGATCGGGGTCGTCTTCGTGCGCATCGAGACGCGACAGGGTCAGGTCGCCTGGGGCTGTGCGTCCTTCGACCCCGCGATCACGGGAGAGACGCTGGAGAGCGTCACCGCAGCCTGCGAGCGCTGCGCGGATCGGTCCCGCGATCTCAATCCGCTGAACACTGAATACGCCCTGTCCGAACTGGAGCCGCTGACCGAGGGAACGCCCTCCGCCCTCTGCGCCTTCGACATCGCCTTTCACGATCTACTCGGCCTGGCCGCCGACCTGCCGCTGCACCGGCTCCTGGGCGGATACCGCGACCGCATCCCCTCGTCGATCACCGTCAGCATCGCGCCGGTACGCGAGACCGTGGCGATGGCCCGCGATCGCGTGCGTCAGGGCTTCCGCATCCTGAAACTCAAGGGTGGGCTCGACGCGGACGAGGACGTTCGCCGCGTCCGGGCAGTCTGCGATGCACTTCCCCACACCAGCCTGCGGCTGGACGCGGATGGCGGCTACTCGGTGGAGGAGGCGCTGGCCGTCGCCCGCGCCCTGGAGGGCCGACTCGAGATGCTCGAGCAGCCCGTCTCCCCGGTGTCGGGTATCGAGGCGCTGCGTCAGGTCACCCAACATAGCCCGATCCCGATCCTCGCCGATCAGAGCGCGGTCGGTGCGACCTCCGTCCTGGAGATCGCCGGGCAGCGCGCGGCCGACGGCATCAGCATCAAGCTGGCGACCTGTGGCGGCATCCGTCAGGCCCGCCAACTCAACGCGATCGCCCGTGCGGCTCACCTGGCGACCATGGTCGGCTGTGTCCACGAGCCGGCCCTGCTCATCTCAGCAGAACTCGCCGTGGCCTTGAGCAGTCCCGCCGTGCGCTACGGCGACCTTGACGGGCACTTCGACCTCCTGGGAGACCCGACAGTCGCCCGATTCGTCGTCAAGGATGGTCAGCTGATCGCGGGCGAGAGCCCCGGTCTCGGTTGCACGGTCGAGCTTTGATGGACACCTCCCTACAGATGCTGAAAGCCGGGCTCACCCAACTGACGCCTCAGGCGATGGCATCGGCACTCGTCTATCCACTGCGCAAAGCCGCATCCGAGGCCCGCTGGACGCCTGACGGACAACCGCGCCGCGGCCCCGCTCGTTGGCTGAGCTTCGTGCGCGCCCTCCACGGGCAAGGTCGCCGCTGGACCGGGCCGTGGTCGACGTTGGGACACGTCATCGCTGTGCACCCGTCGGATCGCGGAGCTCAGGTGGAGACGGAACACGCCCTCATCGAGATCACCTTCTTCGCCGCGGACCTCGTGAGGGTAAGCTACCTGCCGCGATCCGGCGCCCCGGGCACGACAGCCCCGCCCTACGCCATCGCGAAGCCGCTGGACCAATGGCCTGACGTCGCCTTCGTGCCGATCGACACAGACAGCGTCACGATCCTGCTCAGCGCGGGTATGGGCATCG
>JAXGUU010000182.1:0-8142 GCA_040774145.1 Anaerolineae bacterium | reverse complement strand
GGAGACTCAGGTCCGCTCCATCCTGCCCGACGGCGGCGTCTTGGTTAACGGTGCGCCCGAGAGCGCGTCCAACCGACTGCGCCAGATGGGCGGTGTCTCAGCTCTACCGGAGGGCTATGGCGACAGCACCGGTCCGCTGGACCCCGTCCGCCTGCTGAGCGTCTTCTCTAACCGCGCCACGATCGTTCAGCGCCCGATGAACGTCACCTTCACCACCGACGCCGGCGAGCGCGTGATCGTTCACTATGAGGAACCCACCTCCGGATCGACCTTTATGCGACCGGGCCTCATGTTCCCGCTGGAGGCCAAAGAGGGCGAGCCGGCATCCACGACGCTGCTCAACCGGCTCAACTTCATCTCGCTGATGTTGGCGCTCTTCCTGGGAACCTCCGCCCTGCCGCACATCCTCATCCGCTACTACACCGTGCCCAGTGCCGAGGCCGCCCGCAAGTCGACCATCGTGGCGATCGCCGGGATCGGTCTCTTCTACATTTTCACGATGTACCTGGGAGTGGGCGCCGTCACCAGCGGAGCCCTCAATCCGGAGACCAGCAACATGAGCGCGCCGCTGCTCGCCCGAAGCTTCGGCGAGGTACTCTTTGCGATGATCTCGGGCATCGCCTTCACCACGGTCCTGGCGACGGTCTCAGGCCTGATCATGGCGGCCTCGGGCGCGGTCGCCCACGACCTCATGCCGAACCTGCTCCGACGCGAGATCTCCGACAATGCCAAGGTGCTCGCCGGGCGGATCGTAGCCGTCATCGTCGGCATCATCGGCATCGTGCTCGGCATCGCCTTCCGCGACATGAATGTCTCGTTTCTCGTCGGCTGGGCCTTTGCCGTGGCAGCTTCGGCGAACCTGCCGGCGCTGTTGCTGATCCTGTTCTGGAAGAAGGCCACAGCTCAGGGCATCATCGCCTCGATTCTCGTCGGTGTGGTGGCCTCCGTTGCCCTCATCCTGTTGAGCCCCGATATGTGGGCACGCTATGGACTCGACGCCGCGACGGCGCCAATGCCCATCAACCAGCCGGGCATCGTCTCCATTCCGCTGAGCTTCATCGTTCTGGTCGTCGTCTCACTGCTCACCAAGAAGAAGCAAGCGGTGGCCACATCCTGACACGTACCGAAGCCTTCCGGGTCGCTGGTGCGGGCCTGGCAACCCGGAAGGCGCACTTACCTGTTGCCATCTGACGCTATGCCGCATGCCGAACTACTCGAACACGCCGCCCAATGCTACGGCGTGACTAGCGGAGAGCTGCACCCGCTTCACGGTGGAACAGCCAGCCACGTCTACGGCTTCAGCCGTGACGGCGCCGACTTCGTGCTGCGGATCACGCCGCCCGACAGCGACCTTGACGCGGATGCTGTGCGGGCGATCCTCACCTGGGTGCAGGCCCTCGACGCCCACGGCGCCTCGGTCGCCGGTCCCATCGTGTCGCGAGCGGGCCGGCTCGTCGAGACGATGACGTCGGGTGAGGCGACCTATCTCGTGAGCGCCGTCCGGAGCGCGCCCGGTGTGCTGGCTGAACGTCTCGCCTTCGGGCAGTGGAGCGACGCGCTCTTCGAAGCCTGGGGGCAGACGGCGGGCAGAATGCACGCGATCGCGCAGGACTATCGCGCCCAGGACGTGGCCCGGCGTCGCCCCGAGTGGGACGGCGTCGACAACTGCTTCAACGCGCCGTTACCCGCGGCGCTGGCGAACACCGCCATCGCGCAGCGGCACGCAGAGGCCCGGGCCTTCGTCCGAACCCTCCCGAAAGACCCCGACGGCTACGGTATGATCCATGGGGACTTCCACGCAGCCAACTTCTTCGTCGAGCCCGCCAACGCCACGATCACGGTCTTCGACTTCGATGACTGCTGCCGCGGGTGGTACATCATGGATATCGCCATGGCGCTCTTCGATATGCTGGTGGTCTACCCGAACCAGGGCCGCGAGGCCTTCGCAGCGCGCTTCCTCACCTCTTTCACGCGAGGATACACGCGCGAGAGGGCGCTCGATCCTCGCTGGGTGGCGCAGCTACCGTGTTTCCTCAAACTGCTCGAGGTCAACCTCTACACCATGGTCTACGCCGACCACGACCCCGCCGACTCCACCTCCTGGATCGGGAAGTTCATGGCCGGTGAGCGACGAGAGCGAATCGAGCGCGGAATCCCCTACGTGGAGCTGGACTTCGTGGGGATACTGGCAGCCCTGTGTCAGGATATCCTGCGCAGCGGCAAACCCTCGTAAGCGTACTCCCAGCCCCGTCCTCGGGGCATCGGACCCGGCGAAAAGCCTCAGAAGGGTGCTTGTAGCCCCCTCGGCTGCGAGGGCCCCGTCTCGGGGCGTCGGACGCGGCGAGCGCCCATCGTCTCTCCGATCCGTTGGACTCGCCGGCAAGCAAGATGCAGAAACCCCGGACCGTCAGCCCCTAGCCCGCGCCGCGGAACTCGTGGCTCACCCTTTTCTGCACGTTCGAGACCTGCGAAAAGGTGTGCCTGAGGAGCCCGATCTCAAATTGGCTAAGCGATCGCGGATCAATGGCGTTGTCCGGCGCGCGCCCTGCCTTGAGCCGCTTGACCTGGTGCTCATAGCGCAACTGCATCAGGTGGCTGTAGGCCTGGTAGACGGTGCGATAGCTCTCCTCCTGCAGCAGGCCAAGCTGGGCGAGCCGGCTGAGCCGGTTGAAGGTGTTGGTCTCCTCCAACTGGTGCTTGAGCGCGTATAGGCGCGCGAAGTCGACGATCGGCAGCATCGCCTCCTTGATGCTGAAGGTGTTGGGCACCTCCCCATCGGACTCCGTCACGATCCTGCCGAAGAGACCGACCGGCGGCTTGTACTGCAGTGTAGCCAGCGCCATATACGAGAGGAAGGCCGGGCGCGCCGCCAGGATCCCAAGGATCTCCTGCCACCACGCGCTCACCAGCGACCGGTCACCATAGAGGCAGCGGTGGTCGAAAAAGACGTTGCAGTGCGTCAGCGCCTGCGCATCGGGCTCTGCCATCCACTCGGCAACGTAGCCCTTCCAGCGCCGAAGAGGCTGGTTCCAGTGGGGATTCTTCGCCATCAGTCCGCCCTTGCAGTGACGATAGCCGACCCGATCCAGGCTGTCGCAAACCAGTTCGCCAAACCGCAGGAAGTAGCGCGCGACCTCGTCCGCGCCCTCCTCTACGTCCTCGTAGATCAGCGCGTTGTCCTGGTCCGTCGCCAGCGTCTGCTCCTCACGCGCCTCGCTGCCCAGGGCCACGAAAGCGAAACGTGCCGGCGCCGGCCCAAGCTGCTCGAGCGCAAGCGCAATCACCCGCTTGGCGATGGCGTCCGAGACAGCGCTGGTGACGTGGCAGACGTTCTGCGGAAGCGCACCGGACTCGACCAGGGAGCCGACCAGGGGGGGCAGCCGCTGGTAGCAGTCAGCGAGCACCTCGACAGTCTGCGCCCGCCGGATCTGATGGGTCAGGACAACGAGCGAGTAGCGATCCGGCTGCAGCGCCTGGCTGCTCTGGATCATTCCCACCAGCACCCCCGCGGCGTCGATGACCGCCAGATGGCGGACGTCCTGCTCCCGCTCCAGCAGGAAAGCCTCAAAGATCGGCGCGCTCTCGCGGATCGAGACGACCGGCGCGCTCATGATGCGCGAGACCGGCTGTCCGAGTTCGAGACCCGCGGCTACGACGCGCTGCCGGATATCGCGATCGGTCACGATGCCCACCGGGTCTCCGCTGTCCGCGGTCACGACCAACGCGTCCACCTCGTGGCGCCCCATCATCCGCACCGCGTGCGCGATGGGAGCGTCGAGAGCGCAGACCACGGGCGGCGACATCGAGGCCCGCACCGGCTCGGTGAGAAAGAGCGACGAGGTCTGCAGCTGTGAGATCAGGCGGTCGCGCGCCGCATCCATATGCAGCGCCCGATGCCGTGTGATATCCTGCACGCTCAGGATCAACCCTTGCCGCCCAGAAAAGAAGACCGGCGTCGCAGAGAGCAGAACGGCGACGCCCCTGCCGTCCCTGCGGCGCAGCCGGGCCTCAAAGGGCTCACGGACCTCCACGCCACCGACAATCAGCGCCAGGCTGTCGGCGGCGGCGCCGTGCGGATCGGTCTCCACAACGTCCTCGAGATCCAGAAAGGCCAGCTCGGTCGCCGTGTAGCCGAGCATCTCCAGCAGCGTGCGGTTGGCATAGGTGCAGCGACCTTCGACCACGAGCAGCGTGCCGCTTGCCGACGACTCCACGAGCGCGCGGTAGCGCTCGTGGGACGCGCGCAACGCCCGCTCGGCCTCGCTGCGCCGGCGCTCCACCTTCAGGCTCTGGTAGGCAACGGTCAGCAGCAGCCCGGTGGCGACCACGGTCACAATAAAGGAGGCATCGACCATCCGACCGGTAATCGCCGCGATCTCCTGCTGCACGTCGTCGACATAGAGGCCGGTCCCGATGATCCAGTCCCATGGCTCGAACGCCCGCACATAGGACTCCTTGGGCTCCAGTCTATCGGGATCATCCTGCCACTGCCAGACATAGGTAACGAAGCCGGCGCTGTCGTTGCGCACTGCCTCCACGAAAGCCACAAAGGGGCGCACACCATCGGGATCGGTGAAGTCCGTCAAGTCCTCCCCCTCGAGATCGCTCCGATAAGGATGCATCAGCATGCTCGGATGCATATCGGTGATCCAGAAGTAATCCTTGCCATCGGCGCCATAGCGAATCTGCCGGATCCGCTCGGTCGCCGCCTGCTGCGCCGCCTCCAGGCCGATCTCGCCCGCCGCAACCTCGCGGTGATAGTCCCAGAGGATGCTCCACGCCGAGTTGGTCAGCTGGACCGCCACCTCGCGCTTGCGCTCGAGGAGGCGCTCCTCCATCGTCGGGATCAGGACCGCGAAGAGGAGCACCACGAAGACGCCAATGACCAGCAACGAGGGCAACACGATGCGCAGAAAGAGCCAGCGCCAGTTGATCCAACCCGTCTCCGGCAGCGGATGCTCATCAGCGCCCACCACCTCAGCGGGCACGTGCTCACCGTTGCGCGCGTGGTCGCCGAGCGCCTCTCGGAACTGCTTCCACCGCTCGACCGGCATCAGGACGCCGGGCTCGCTTGATCCCAACCGCCCGAGACCATGGTAGTCGCTTCCCCCGCAGGTGAGGAGGCCCAGACGGTCAGCGAGCGCGGCTAGCTGCCCCTGCACGTCCTCAGGATAGGGCTTGTGGTAGGCCTCAATGCCGTCAAGCCCTAGATAGGTCAGCTGCTCGACGATGGCATCGAGGCCCTCGTCCTGCCGGACGGCCTGCAGCGGGTGCGCAAGAAAAGCCAGACCGCCCGCCTCATGGACCGCGGCGATGGCCTGAGCTGCGCTAGGCGTCGTCGGTAGGAGCTCACGCAGGGAGGGGTGCGTCGGATCAAACCCATAGGCCAGCAGGTGAACCTCGTCCTCATCGAGCATGGCGTGCACCTCTGCACCCGCGATGTCGACGATGCCGTGTCGCGCCGCAGCCTCGTGGAATTCGAGCAGCCCGACGATCGATCGGTGATCGGTCAGCGCCGCAAAGTCGACACCGACCTCCGCCAGGCGATCGGCCACGATCGCGGGCGTGTAGAAGCCGTCACTGACATCCGAGTGACAGTGCAGGTCAACCATGACCGTCTGCTCGCGCTCCACCGAGATTCGCGGGGCTTCTCCGTTGGCCATGGCTCGATTATAGCATACCGTTCCGCAGCGTGGAGCCTCGCCCATCTAGGGTCGCGAACGGCTTGCACAAACCCACGAGTTATGCTAAGCTAGCCTTTATGCCAAGGGGGAAAACGACCGACGCGCGCGCCGACACGCCGGTGGTTGATCTGGATCGATGAAGAGACGCCCCGCGTTCAGTCTATCATCGCCCGTCATCGACGCCTTGCTGCCGGTCATTGCCACCCTGGCGGCATTGCTGGTCGGCGCGGTAATGCTGCTCGCCCTTGGAGCCAACCCGTTCGTCGCCTACGGTGCGCTGATCAACGGCGCCTTCGGCAGCGTCAACTCGCTGGCTGATACCCTTGTGCGAGCTACGCCGCTGCTCTTCGTCGGCGTGGGCATCTGCATCGCCTTCCGCGGCGGCGTCATCAACATCGGCGGCGAGGGCCAGTATGTTGCCGGGGCGCTGTGCGGCACCTTGGTAGCGCTCGCCTTCCCCGACGGACCCCCGCTGGTCATTGTTCCTGCTGCCTTCGCTGCAGGTGCCGTCGGCGGCGCGATCTGGGGCGGCATCCCGGGCCTGCTCAAGGCTCACTTCAACGTCAACGAGATCCTCAGCACCGTGATGATGAATCAGATCGCGGTCCAGGGTATGAACTTCCTGCTCCTCGGCCCGATCATCGATCCGGTGCAGTTGGAGCGCGCCTCACGCATCCCACAGACAGCGCGAATCTCTCCTAACTTCAGCCTGCCCCGCCTGGTCCCCACCCGCCTCCACCTTGGGACGGTCATCGCCATCTTGATGGCAGTGGCGGTCTACATCCTCCTCTGGCGAACGACCCTTGGCTATCGCATCAGGGCCGTAGGGCTCAACCCTGAAGCTTCGCGCTATGCCGGCATCAACGTCGCACGCCACGTAGCGTTGTCGATGGCCCTGAGCGGTGCGCTTGCGGGATTGGCAGGCGTCGTGCAGGTCTTCGGGGTCAACTTCCGGATGTTCACCGACGGCTCGGCAACCGGCTTCACCGGCAGCGCCGGCTTCCACGGCATTGTCGCTGCGCTCTTCGGTCAGCTCCACCCGCTGGGCACCATCCCCGCCGCTTTCTTCTTCGGCGGCTTACTGGTGGGCGCCAACCGGCTTCAGCGCGCGGTCCAGGTCCCCGCCGCCTTGATCGTCACACTCAACGGGCTGGTGGTGGTCTTCGTTGTCAGCACGGAGTTGTGGCGTCAACAGCGGGCCCACCGGCGCGCCGCCGAGATTGCCCGTGAGAACGAGGACGGGACGGCCATCGATGTCTCTCCGCTCGATGAGCTGGAGGCCACAGCATGATCGAGAGCCTGCTGAGCGCACAGGTCCTGTTGGGTATCCTGACCTCAGGGATCCGGCTCGCAACCCCCTATCTCTACGCCGGTATTGGTGAGACCTTTGGTCAGCGCAGCGGTGTGCTCAACCTCGGCGTCGAGGGACAGATGCTCCTCGGCGCCTTCGCCGCCTTCTATGCCGTCCAGCGAACCGGCAGTCTGCTGCTCGGCCTGGTGGCGGCTATCATCGTCGGTGGTCTGATGGGCCTCGCGATGGCCTTTGTCAGTGTCACCTTGCGGGCTAAGCAGGGCATCAGCGGCATCGGCTTCTTCCTCTTCGGCCTGGGTATGAGCGACCTGCTCTTCCAGACGCTGCTCGGCAAGGTGCAGACCGTCAGCGGCTTCCGCCCCCTGCCGATCCCAATCCTCAGCGACATTCCGGTCCTTGGACCGATCTTCTTCAACCAGAGCCTGCTCGTCTACACCGCCTATCTGCTCGTGCCGGTCGCCGACTTCGTGATGAACAAGACAACGTTAGGCCTCAAGATCCGGGCCGTCGGCGAGAATCCGGAAGCCGCGGACTCACTCGGCGTGAGCGTCGCGCGGGTCCGCTACATCACGGTGACCCTGGGCGGTGTGCTCTCGGGCATTGCCGGAGCATCGCTCTCGATCGCGTTGCTGAACGTCTTCCAACAGAACCTCACCAGTGGCTTAGGCTTCATCGCGGTCGCGCTGGTCTACTTCGGTGGCTGGCGAGCGTGGGGCCTGCTTGCCGGCGCCTTGCTCTTCAGCATGGTGAATGCCCTCCAGCTCTGGGTGCAGGTCCTGGGCATCCCTATTCCGTCGGAGTTTGCGGTCATGATGCCCTATGTCTTGACCATTGTGGCCCTGGTCATCGCGGTGCAGCGGGTCCGACCCCCAACGGCGCTGACCAAGCCCTTCATCCGTGAGGGTTGAGTCGTGGTGAACCTTCGTGCGCGAAGGCTCGTCGTACGCACATCGTAACGTTACAGTTTCAGTCAGCAAGGAGGAGGAGAGTCCCTATGAGGAAGATAACGAGTCTTGTGGTGATGGTGACGCTGTTGGCACTGGCGGTGAGCGCCTGTGGCGCCGGGGGGGGAGACGCCGACGGCACCTTCCGTATCGCTGTCGTGACGCCCAGCGCCATCAACGACCTCGCCTTCAGCCAGAGCAT
>JAXGUU010000181.1:0-8162 GCA_040774145.1 Anaerolineae bacterium | reverse complement strand
GTCGGGATGGAGGCGATGATGATGAGCTTCCACACGGATCCCGAGGCGGTACACGAGTTGCTGCGCCTAATCATGGACTTCCATCTCGGCATCGCGCGTCACTACGTCAGCGTCGGTGTGGAGATGGTAGGGCTAAGCGATGATCTGGGCACTCAGCGAGGGCTGTTGCTCTCCCCGAGAACGATCGAGAGCTTCCTGGTGCCCGAGTATGCGCGGCTCTTTGATTTCTATAAGGAACATGGCGTGCTCATCAACTTCCACAGCTGCGGTCACATCATGCCGTTACTGGATACGTTTCGAGGCTTGGGCGTGGATGTGCTGAACCCGGTGCAGGCCACAGCGAATGACCTGACGGAACTGCGGCGGCGCACTGCCGCCGGTGAGGGCCATATCGCGTTACAGGGCGGCGTCAGCTCGGCGACGATCGTGGCCGGCCCGCCGGCAGCGATTCGGGCCGAGGTCGGCCAGCGGCTCCGGCAGCTGGGTCAGGATGGGGGCTACTTCTGCGGCCCGGATCAGGGTATGCCGTGGCCTCCTGAGCACTTCGCGGCGTTAGTCGACGCCGTGGCTGATCTGGGGCGTTATCCCTTGATTGAGAGGTCGCTGTGACACGATTACGATTGTGCTATCTCTTCTTCTTCATGGCGATGGCGTCGTCCATGCCCTACTATGCTATGCACTATGAGGAACGCGGCCTAACGGGTTCGCAGACCGGTATCCTGATCGCGCTGCCCCCTATCATGACGATGGTGGGGGCGCCGCTCTGGACCGCGATCGCCGACGCGACGCGGAAGCACAAGGCCGTGACCCTGATCACCACGGGTGGGGCGAGCCTGGGTATGCTGGGCATCATGGTCACGCAGAGTTTCGTGGGTCTGCTCCCGGTGGTGGCGCTCTACTCCCTGTGCCTGGCCCCGATCATGTCGATGCTCGATAACGTTGTGATGGCCAGGTTGGGCGAGCGGAAGGATGACTTCGGTCGCCAGCGGGTCGTGGGTACGCTCGGCCCCGCATTGACGGGACCGGTGGTATCGGCGCTCGTGGGGCTTGTCGGGCTGCGTGTGCCGTTCTATGCCGCGGCAGCCAGCTTCGCCGCGCTGTTTGTGTTGCTGGCAGGTGTCACACCACGCGTGGAGCCGCTATCGGGCACCTTCCGCGAGGAGTTCCGCACGCTGCTGCGCAACCCGCTGTTGCAGCGATTCCTGGTGGTGGTCTTCCTGGGGATGACGGGCTACACCGCGATGGTGACCTATCTCTATGTCCGTATGGAGGAGCTGGGTGCGCCCATGTGGCTGTTCGGGTTCGGTCTGACGGTGGGAACGTTGGGCGAAATCCCCTTCCTGCTGAGCTCGAAGCGCCTTCTGTCACGCTTTGGCGTGCGGGCGACGTTGTTGGCCTCCCTGATCGCCATCATTGTCATCCTTTTCGGGGTCTCGCTGGCGCCGACGGCGGGGGTGGTCCTGGCGCTGCAGTTGCTGCACGGCACGGCCTTCTCGGGTATGGTCATCTCGGGTGTTGCCTACGCCGACGGTGTGGCGCCGCCGGGGATGGGCGCGACGGCGCAAGGTATCTTCAACGCCGTCTTCGGCGGGCTGGCATCGGCAACGGGTGCCTTTTTGAGCAGCGTGTTGCGGGAGCAGTGGGGCAGCGTGAGGATGTTCCAGACTGCCGGCGTGATCGCTATGTTGGGACTGCTGTTTTTCGTCGTCAATGAGCGGCGGGGGAAGCGCGAGGCCGAGGTCGGTCTTGCTGCGGACGACCGGACGCTCCTATCCTCTGGGGAGGCATAAGATGAAACCGAAGGTCATTGCGAATGTGGATTGTGCTACGGGTGAGGGGCCTCTGTGGCATCCTGAAGAGCGCTGTCTCTACTGGGTGGATATCCCCAACGGCCATCTTTACCGTTACGACCCGGTGGCTGCGGCTCACGAGCTCGTGTTCAGTGGCCCGCCGATTGGAGGCTTCACGCTTCAGGAGGACGGTTCGCTGCTGCTGTTCATGGCCAAGGGGGCGGTGGGGGTCTGGCGCAAGGGTCAGGCGTTGGAGATGGTGCTGGATGAGATCCCGGCACTACGGGAGACACGCTTCAATGACGTGATCGCCGATCCCGCAGGGCGTGTCTTCTGCGGATCGATGCCGCGACCTGACGGCCCTGCACAGCTCTATCGGCTGGATCCTGACGGCGGCTTGGCGCTGATATTGGATGACGTGGGATTGTCCAACGGTATGGGCTTCACGCCGGATCGGCGCGGGATGTATTACACCGATACGCGCAAGCAGACGATCACGCTTTTCGATTATGACGAGGCAAGTGGGGCGTTGACGAACCCGCGCGTCTTCGATGAGGTGCCCGCAGATGAAGGACACCCGGACGGCATGACCGTCGACGCCGAGGGCAACGTCTGGTCGGCACGCTGGGATGGTCATTGCCTGGTGCAGTACACGCCCGAGGGTGAGATCGTGCGGCGCATCGAGTTCCCGGTACCGAAGGTGTCGTGTGTGACCTTCGGCGGGGACGACTTCACCGATATGTATGTCACCACGGCGAGCGTCGGCAACCGTGCTCAGGAAGGGCCGCTGGCAGGAGCGCTCTTCCATCTCAACTTGGGCGTCAAGGGTGTGCCCGAGTTCCGTTCACGGATCGCATAGGAGGGACCATGGAGTTTCGGACCATTGATGATGGGCACAGCCATCGACGGGAGATGTGGGTCGATGAGAAGACGAATGTAGCACATCTTTATGTGTTGGATCTGCCGATGCGCATCGGCGAGGCCGTGATCCGGATGGCGGGGATCGGCGATGTGTATACGGAGCGCGAGCACCGCATGAAGGGCTACATGCGCGTTCTCTATGAGGACACGCTTACCTACATGACCGAACAGGGCTACGATGTCACGATGCTTTTCGGGATCCCCGACTTCTACACCAAGTTCGGCTATGCCGTCTGCCTGCCGCAGTGTACCTTCACCATCAAGACGCGGGATGCCGAGGCAGCGGCAGAGGTGCTTACGACGCGCCGGCCCAGGCCGATCGGCGAAGACGATATGAGCGCGGTGCTGTCCCTCTACGCGCATGAGAATGCGACGCGCACGGGCACGCTCGTGCGCCCCGCTGAGCGGTTCACCGCTTTTGGGAAGGGGACCTACTGGGGGGTGCGCGCCGAAACGGCATTGTGGGAGGATGCGAACGGCGAGTTCCTGGGGTATGCTGTCTGGGACAAACGACCTACCGAGGTGAAGGTGGCCGAAGTGGGGGCCTGGGATCCGGCGCTCTTCCCGACGATCCTGCGAGCGATAGCAGCCCAGGCGGTCGAGAAGCGGTGTGAGGAGATCACCTTCTATCTGCCGCCCGACCACGCCTTTGCCGAGTTCGCGCAGCGGTTCGGCGTCGCGTGGCAGATCACCTATCCGCGCCACTCCGACGGCATGATGCGGATTCTGAACCAGCCGCTGCTATTCGAGAAGCTCCTACCTGTGTTGAACGGACGGCTGGCGACGCGGCCCGGCGTGGCGCTGCCGGATGCGCTGGCGTTGGAGACGGACCTTGGCGTCACGACGCTGGTCTTCGACAGGGGGAGGGTTGACCTGGACCACAGGGCGGAGCCGTCGGTGCGGCTCTCCCTTTCGCAGGATAAGCTGATGCAGCTGCTCATGGGCTATCGTAGCGCGCAGGATCTGCTGAGTGCGGAGGACGTGCGCGTCTTAGGCGAGGGCACCACTTCCGACAAGGGGACGCTACTCCCCGCCTTGGAGGTGCTCTTCCCCAAGGGGCTGCCGTTCGTCTGGACGGCAGATCACTTCTAGGCGCAGACAACGATCAACGATATAGGAGGCATCTGATGCGAGTATTGGTTACCGGAGGGACCGGTGCCGTCGGGCGAGAGGCCGTGAAGCGGCTGGTCGCGCACGGTCACGACGTCATGGTCATCGGAAGGACGGCGGATCTGGACATTCCAGGTGCAGTTTACCGGCAGTGTGACATCGTCGATTTCGACTGTCTCACCACGTGTATGCAGGGGATGGAGACGGTGGTCCATCTCGCCGCGATTCCGAACCCGGGCCTCGGCACCGGCGAGGCCATCTTCCACGTCAACGACACGGGCACCTTCAACGTCTACCGGGCTGCTGCCGACGCCGGGATTCGACGCATCGTCAGTGCGAGCTCGATCAACGCGCTGGGCTACAACTTCGGGACGAAGCGCTTCAGGCTGCAGTATTTCCCGATGGACGAGGCGCATCCCAGCTACACCACGGATCCCTATTCGTTCTCGAAACAGATCATGGAGGAGATAGGCTACTATTTCTGGCGCCGTGAGGGGATCTCCAGTGTCTTCCTGAGGCTGCCCGGGGTCTACGAGGTGACTGAGGAGAACGAGGAGCGTATGGTAGGCTGGCGCACGCGGACCATGGCGGCCTATCGCGAGTTGCTGGAGAAGCCGGAGGACGAACAGCGCGCGATCGCGCAAGAGGTGATCGCGCAGCACGACCGGCTGCGCGTTGAGCGTGCCTTCGAGTACGGGGCAACTCGGGTCAACTTCCGTGAGCTGCCCAACGCGGGGATGATGTTCGGGTACAGCAACTTCTGGGCCAGCATCGACGCAAGGGATTCGGCCCAGGCGATCGAGCTGGGCCTTATCGCGGACTATGAAGGGAGCCATCCCCTGTGGGTCAACGATAGCCACAACTCGGCAGGCGTGCCGACGCAGCTGCTGGCTTCGCTCTTCTATCCTGACGTGGAGCTGAAGCGACCGTTGATGGGCACCGAGAGTCTGGTGAGCATCGACAAGGCGCGCGAGCTTCTCGGCTTCGAGCCCGAGTATTCGGTCAGCCGCTGGTACGGCTGAGGGCGGCGCATCGCGAAGCGACACATCCACGTATCCACAGACGGACGCAAAAATGGGCAAGCCATCGGTGGCTTGCCCATTCTGTGTCCATGCTGATGGCCCTGACCGTGCTCCGGGATCTCTGCGCGGGGTGCGAAGTGGTGAGGGGTTGTCGATCCCGGGCCGACCTGTGCGGTTATCGATAGATCAGGTCGAGCACATTGTCGCTGCGCAGGCGCACGGTTTGGCTGTCGACGCGCTCGACGCCCGGCTGGGCCTCGGCGGCCTCGGCGACGTGGGTGTGGAAGAAGCGCTTCTCGAGGGTGTAGGGAGGATCCCACACGAGCGGGGCGATGGGATCGACCCGGTGGCTTGCGAGCGCCTCGCCGATGCGCGCGCGGATGAGCTCACGCGAGGCTTCCTTGGAAAGCGTGATGGCGGAGGTCCTGCTGAGGCCCTGTTTGACCGCTGCGGTCGTCACGCCCGGGATCAGCGCCTCGATCTCGTGGCACGCTGCGTGATCGCCGGACAGGAAGATCACGGGTAGGCCCAGGGCGCCGCAGTAGAGGGCCCACTGGGCGATCTCACCGATGGGTTGACCATTGAGTGTGTAGGCATCGATGGTCGCGCTGCTCTGGGTGTGCGCGAGGTTGCCATCCGGGACACCTGCCATCGCGTGCTGCCCGATGATGACCGAGACGTCGTAGGCTCGGTAGATGGCATCGCGAGTCGCCTGGGGAGCGAGCGGTCGACCGTGCATCAGCTTGGCCCGCGGATGTAGATCCTCGAACCAGACGCCGCCGGGGCCATGCATATCGAGCACCAGCACCTCGTCTGCACCGGCCTCGAGGAGGCCGTCCACCGCGGCATTGATCTCGGCCGTCAACAGCCGCTTGGCGGTCTCGTAATACTTGCCGCTCGAGTAGGAGTCCTGTTCAAAGGTTACGACCCCGGCGACTCCCTCCAGATCGGTCATCATCAGAACCTTCATCTCTACGCCTCCTGACGCGGCCTGGCGCCGCATGCGTGGGTATTCTATCCTCCAAGTATATGCGTGTCTTCGGTGGATCAAAGCGGCCGGGCGCCCGACTTTTCCTCTGATCCTTTCCTGGTATCCTTGTCTCTGCACAGGCCGGGACAGCCTCCCGGCCTGCGTTGTGGCATAGGGTTTGTGTGATCTTGGAGTGGCTCCTATGCTGATGGTGCCGATCAGGATGATCTTGCCCCTAGGGGGCCGAGAGGAGTGTGCTATGACGTTAGTGAGACCGATGACCGCCCTGCGTTCCGCCGGTGCGGCGATTCGACTGGCGGCCAAGGGGTTCGCGATCGGCGCCGCCGGCCTGATTCCCGGTGTCTCAGGGGGAACGTTGGCGCTGGTGTTGGGGATCTACGAGGATCTGCTGGAGGCGATCCGGAGAGCGTCCGATCCTGAGACGCTCAAGGCGCTGTTGGGGAGGCGGTGGCGCTCCTTGACCGAGCGTCTCTCGTGGCAGCTGCTGGTGCCGGTGGGCCTGGGTGCGCTCACCGCGGTGGTCACGATCAGCCATTTTATGGAGTGGCTGCTGCTGACCTATCCCGTTCAGGTGGAAGCGTTCTTCCTCGGCTTGGTCGCGGCATCCATGGTCGTCGTCGCACGCAAGGTGCATCGGTGGTCCATTCGCCTTGTCGCGGGCTTTGCGCTTGGCGCGGCGGCAGCGCTGTTGCTGATGGACCTGACGCCTGCGGAGACCCCCAACACGCTGTGGATGCTCTTCCTGAGCGGCGCGGTGGCGAAATGCGCGATGGTGCTGCCCGGCATCTCCGGCGCCTTCGTCCTGGTCATCTTCGGTCAGTATCAGTATGCCCTGTCCGCCGTCACGCAGCGCGATGTGCTGGGTGTGTTGATGATCCTCGTGGGTGCAGTCGTCGGTTTGGTGACCTTCGCGCAGGTACTGAGCTGGCTCTTCAGACGCCAGCAGGATCTCACCCTAGCCGTCCTGGGGGGCTGATCCTCGGATCCCTCTGGAAGCTCTGGCCCTGGCGCGAGGCTGTCGAAGGCACCTCGGAGCTGTTGGCCAAGGAAGTCAACGTGCTGCCCGGCGCGTGGACGCCTGAGGTGACCATCGCCGTGGTGTTGGCGTTGGTCGGGTTTGTGTTGGTGGTGACGTTGGGCTGGGACAGGCGGAAAGAGACGAACCACTAGATCGATCACCGCAGGGGGAGCAAAGGCATGCACTTCTACTTCATACGGCACGGACAATCTGAAAACAACTTGATCTGGGCAAACGGCGACTCCTATGAGGAGCGGGTGGCGGATCCGGCACTGACCGCTGCCGGTGAACGTCAAGCCGAGCTCGTAGCGCGCTTCCTCGCGGCGCCGGGCGTCACGGATGCTTCCCGCGACGCAGAGGTGCAGGATGTCGAGGGCTTCAACATCACCCACGTCTACTGCAGCTTGATGGAGCGTGCTGTGGCGACGGGGCACAAGATCGCCGAGGTTCTGGACCTCCCGCTGCACGGCTGGACGGACATCCATGAGACGGGCGGTATGTTCCTCTACGATGAGGCGACCGACACGTATACACCCCAGCCGGGGCGCAGCCGCAGCTATCTGCTGGCACATTACCCGCGGCTCGTCTTGCCCGACGAGGTGACCGAGGCCGGGTGGTGGAACCGTCCGTTCGAGCCGAAGGAGGCGCGTGCGCTGCGCGCCAAGCGGGTGGTGAGGGAGCTATTGGCCCAGCATGGGGACACGGATGATCGCGTCGCGTTCGTGAGCCACGGCGGTTTCTTCAACTACATCGTGCGCGAGATGATCGGCCTGACCGGATCTGATCCTGAGCCGGGCCCCGAACCATCGAACGCGCAGCGGCTGTGGTTCGCGGCCAACAACGTGTCGATCACGCACGTGCTGTTCGCCGAGGATCGGCGCGTGGTGATGTATATGAACCGCGTCGACTTCTTGCCGCGCGAGCTGATCACGTAGATCGACGATACCGCTCCTCGACTGTCGCGAAGATGGCGAGCGCGTCGGCGACGTCCTGGTCGCTCCACGCCTCGTGGAGCATCAGGTTGAAGTGGTCCGCTATGGCGGCGCGCGCATTGGGGCAGGGGAAGGGGCGGTTGGGGTCGCCTTGGTATGCCGGGCTCGTCCAGGGATAGCCGCTGCGCCCGAAGACGCGGCGATGGATGAACCAGTCCATCGTGTGGGGTAGGGCGGCGGAGTAGTCGATCATGATGGGCAGCCCCTCGGATATCAGCGCCTCACAGTAAGCGGTCTTGTCGGTATACCCGGTGGGGTCGGGCCGGAACCGCAGGCGGAAGAACCAGTAGCTGGGTGCAGCGCCCGCGACGAGCGTCG
>JAXGUU010000180.1:0-8178 GCA_040774145.1 Anaerolineae bacterium | reverse complement strand
CTATTAACTGCTTGTTATTCTATCCATTAATTCGTGCTTGTCAAGACCTAGTCGGATAGAACCCTGGCGTCACGTCGCAACCGCTGCTGCTGTGCGCCTCTTCAGATAACCTTCACACGATCTTCGCCATTCCTTCAGGCAACCGGGTTACACTGCTGGAGGTAAGAAGTTGGACTTGGGGAGTGACACAGATGGCCAAACCAAACGTAAACTACTGGGTGGATGTCGGGATCGGGGTTGCGTTCGCGGTGAGCGCTGCGAGCGGGCTCGTCTTTCTGTTGCCGGTGGCGGACGACGCCCTCGTCCTTGGGGTGTTGGGCATCGCCTACCGCACCTGGGACCGAGTGCATCTCTGGGCGAGCCTGGCGATGATCGCCGGGGTGGTGGCCCACCTGGTGCTGCACAGCAGATGGATCGTCTGTATGACGCAGCGGACCTTCAAGGGCAAGCGATCCAAGTCCGCCACCTCAGCGTCGTGCCCGCCCTCGGGCGCGCCGACCTCTCTGCCGCGCCGTCGGTTTCTCATGGCCGGCGGGATGACGCTCGCGGCAGGAGCGGTGCTGGCGACGTGCGGGGCGGCGGCTGCCGTTATCGGACGTGCGCTGGAGCGGGCCACCGATGGTGAGGCGCGCCCCGACGCCAAAGAGGATCGTGAGGTGAAGCCGGCGCTCGCGGCCACGACGGCAGCTGAGCTACCTCAGGTCGCCGACGTCGCGACGCCCGCGCCCGCCATCACAGCCGAGGCGCCGGGTGAGAGGGCGGTGGAGGTCACGGTCACGCCGACTGAGGTGACGCCGGCGCCCGCAGCGACGGCGACGGCTGAGGCAACGGTGGAGCTCTGTGTGACCTGCCCACGCGGCCTGGTCCGCGACCCCTACCCGGGCCGCTGCCGCCTTTATGTTGATCGAGACGGCGACGGCATCTGCGATCGCTCTGTACCGCAGCCGTGCGGATGAGGTCGAGCTCGCCCGCCTGCGGCCTGATCGACGAGGAAACGGCGATGTCGCGAGGCCTTGCTCGGCTGTCGTAGAGACGGGTCGGCGACCCGTCTCCGGCGTCAGGTGCGACGGATGAGGTGCCCTCTTGCGGCAGGAAGCCCCCGCCGCGAGACGCCCCGCCGCGAGACGCCCCGCCGGGGCGTCTCTACAACGTGGGCAGCCGACCATGGCCGATGCCGCGAAGGGAAGGGGCTCAGGCAACGACAATGGATGGACGCTGCCGGCGGATCACCCGTCCGCAGCGTCCGTGAGCGCGCCGCGCGTCGTGGCTAGCCGGTCACCTTGCGGATGGTCATCATAAGGGCCTGAGCGAGTTTGTCGCCTTCGACGATGACGGCGAGGCAGCCCTTGGAGCCGGCGCGTACCTCGTGGCGTTCGCCGCGATTCCAGAAGGGGGCCGAGCCGGGGACGATGTCGACCGGATCGCCGGTATCTCCGCTCACGCGGGCATTGCCCTGGACGAGGATCATCAGCTGGTCGGTGGCGACCTTGTGGGCGCCGAGCAACCCGTTGGGCTCGATCTGCAGCAGCGCGACGTGCCACGTACGGCTGCTGATCAGGGTGGAGATGGTGACGCCGGTCGAGCCGAAGTCCTGAATGTGTTTGCCTTTGTTAAGGCCGGTGTCGTAGACTTGCATGGTATCGTTTCCTTATGTTGGTGACCATAAACCTTCGTAAGGTTTCCGGACCTTGCGAAGGCGGGCTAGCGGGTTAGTCCTGCCACGTGCAGAGCTTGACGGATGTCCTCGGTGATCATCGCGCGCTTGCTCTTCTCGATGAAGAACGCCGGGCCTGCCTGAAGGTAAGACGGGAAGACGCGCGCGCCGCGCCAGGTGTAGGCCTCGCCGCGGATCTTGTAGGTCGATCCGGCAGGAATGACGCGGCCCTCGCCGGCGCGACGCGTGATGGCGTTGATCGCCTTAATCGCCGCATCGCCCATCAGCAGATAGGCCCGCACGGTGGTAAAGAGGGCGAGCTCCTGAGCCAATAGCTCGGAACAGGCGTTGATCGTCGCCGCCTTCATCGTGTAGCCGGTCTTGGCGCACTTCACCGCCGTCGTCAGGTAGACCCCGAGGTCGAGGATCTCCTGGAGGCTCCTCACCTCAACGCCGGCATCTTGGAAGGCGAGCACCGTTGTCTGCTCGAAGAGCGAGCCGGACTGCCGAGCGCCGCCGGCATAGTAGTCATCGCCCGGATCCTCCGGTGCAGCTTCGGAGATCAGCACGATCCGCACCCGGGCAGGGTCCAGGCTGACGCCCGGCACACGATAGGCGGGGTGGTTGACGTCGCCGCAGGGGAAATCCCGACACGCGATGCCATCAAATAGAGCCATGGTGACCTCCCGCGAGCCTTTCGACCAGGCCCGGCAGCTCTCCGATATGGGCCAGCTCATGATAGCGTACGTGGTCCGTGGGTGGGTGTTCCACGTGCTCGTGGGACCACAACACCTCGGAGGGGACGTAGACGCCGGTGCCGCCGAGCGCCAGGACCGGCAGGATATCGGACTTGAGGGAGTTGCCGACCATCAGGAAGCGCTCAGGGGCGATGGCATGTTTGGCCAGCAGCCGTCGGTAGATCTCCTCGGTCTTGATGCCGACCACTTCGACGTAGGGGAAGGTGTCCAGCAGACCGGCGCGGGCCAGCTTCGGCACCTGCTCGGAGGCATCGCCTTTGGTGATCACCATCAGGGGATAACGCCGGGCGAGCGTCTGGAGTGTCTCCGGGACGTGGTCGAGCAGCTCGACGTCGGAGGTTAGCATGTCCCTGGCAAGCTCGACGATCTGGAGCACCTCGCTGCCCGCGATCCTTCCCTCGGTCAGGGTGACGGCGGCTTCGACCATCGAGAGGGCGAAAGACTTGACGCCATAGCCGTAGACGTCGAGGTTCCCGATCTCAATGGCGTCGAGACGCGCCTCCAGCGTCGAGGTGTCGGCGTAGCGTGCCAGCAGGGCGGCGAGCCGGCGTTTCGCAGCGCTATAGAGGTGCTCGGTGTGCCAGAGCGTGTCGTCGGCGTCGAAGGCGATGACGTCGAAGGTCATGTCACGAGCTCCCTAGCCAATGGCGCGCCCGAGTGCATCGAACGCCGTGATCTCGATCTGGGACGCCGGGCTTCCCGCATACTCGTCGGGGACCATAGTCCAGATCATCGCGTCGCCATAGGTGCCGTTCCCCTCATCCAGCCGCTCGCGCAGCGTGGCCTCGTGGGTGTAGCCGAGTTTGCGGGCCACTGCGGCGCTGCGGGCGTTGTGGGGCAGACAGTGGATCTCGACGCGGCGCGCGCCGACAACCTCGAAGGCGACACGGGTCAGGGCGGCAGCGGTCTCGGTGGCGTAGCCTGAGCCTGCGTGGTCTGCGTGGATCCAATACCCGATCTCGCGGACGTTGGCGCCGCCGCGCGTGTGGAGTCCGGTGCTGCCGAGGACCTGCGCCTCGTCGCGGCTGAAGATCGCGTAGGTGAAGTCCCGGTCGAGGTCGAAGGTGCCGCGCCAGTGGCGCAGCAGCGCGACGGTGTCCTCCAGCGCAGGCGGCTCGCCGCGGGCCCAGGGCATCCACGGCCCCAAATGCTCCCAGCTCGCGCGAATCGCAGCGTTCAGCAAGGGGGCATCCTTGGGCTCCCAGCAGCGCACCACCAGACGCGGGGTCTCGATACGGTAGACGGTCGGATGTTGAAGCTCGACGTTCATCGTGGCTCCCCCCTGACCTAGAGCTCCACGGCCTCAGCGGGCTGCTGGGCCAACCGGCGCAGATAGTCGCAGTAGCCGTTGTGATCGGCCTTGCCGGCGATCGCGAGCAGTTGCTCGGCATCGATGTAGCCCTTGCGATAGGCGATCTCCTCGATGCAGCCGATCTTGAGGCCCTGCCGGTGCTCGATGGTCTGGACGAAGTCGCTGGCCTCCAGCAGGCTCTCGTGCGTGCCGGTGTCGAGCCAGGCGAAGCCACGCCCGAGGAGCTGAACCCTGAGCTTGCCCAGCTTGAGGTACTCGTTGTTCAGGTCGGTGATCTCCAGCTCGCCGCGGGCCGAGGGCTTGAGTGATTTGGCCAGTCCGACGACCTGATCGTCGTAGAAGTAGAGTCCCATCACCGCGAAGTTGGACTTGGGTTGCCTGGGCTTCTCCTCGATGCTCAGCACGGTGCAGTCGTCGTCGAACTCGACGACGCCGTAGCGTTCGGGGTCCTGGACATAGGTCGCGAAGACGAGCCCGCCGTCATCCGTCTTGCCCGCTTCCTGCAGCATCGACGAGAGGCCGTGGCCATAGAGGAAGTTGTCGCCCAGCATCAGGGCGCACGGGTCGCCGTCGATGAACTCCTCGCCGATGATGAAGGATTGGGCGATGCCCTCGGGTTTGGGCTGGATCGCATAGCGGATGTCGAGCCCCAGCCGCTCGCCGTCGCCGAACAGCTGGCGGTAAAGGTCGATGTGCTGGGGGGTGGAGATGATCAGGATCTCCCGGATGTCGGCGAGCATCAGCACCGAGAGCGGGTAGTAGATCATGGGCTTGTCGAAGATGGGCAGGATTTGCTTGGAGAGTGAGATCGTCAGCGGGTAGAGGCGGGTGCCCATCCCGCCTGAAAGCAGGATACCTTTCACGTCAGCTCCTTATTGTGCGTGTATGTGGGCATTATAAGCCAGGGCGGGTCGGCGTCAAACGCCGCAGCGCCCAGCGACGCCCCCCGTCCTCCATGGGCGAGGGTGCAGCCCCGTCTTGGGGCGCCGGACACGACAGAGCCTCCGGTCTGAAGGCTCCCCGGCAGACCAGCCCGCCCCGAGACGGGGCGGGGAGCCCGCGGTTGAGAGCTTGCAGCCCCGTCCCGGGGCGTCGGACGCGGCGGGACCCCGTGTCTCCATCCGGAATCGGGTGTACACTGTGGTCAGAGGCATACAGGCGAACGGAGGCGCAGATGACGGACATCTACCGAGGTCAATGGCACGCGGCGGCGTGCTACTTCGGCCTGCATTATGATCTTCACGCCGGCAAGGAGGACACCGAACTGGGGCTGCGCGCCACGCCCGAGGAGCTCGTGCCGGCTCTGAGCCTGGCTGCGCCGGACTTCGTGCAGACCGACTGCAAAGGACATCCCGGCTATACCAGTTGGTTCAGCCGGACGCCGGCGGCATCGGTGCCGCCGGGCTTGCAGGCGGATGCGTTGGCGGGCTGGCGCGAGGCTACCCGCCGCATGGGTATCCCGCTTCACTGTCACTACAGCGGTATCTGGGATCGGGCTGCGGGCGAGAAACACCCCGAGTGGACTCAGGTCGACGCGGACGGCACGCACACCGGTGCGCCCTTCGGGACCACCAAGGGCGCGGCGACGCCCGAGAGGATGTGCCCGCGCAGTGATTACCTCGACGAGTTGATGATCCCACAGATGCTGGAGTTGATCGATCGCTATGGCGTGGATGGCTTCTGGGTCGACGGCGACCTGTGGGCCTCGCAGCCGTGCTACTGCGAGCGCTGCCGTGCGGCGTTTGCCGAGCAGACGGGTATCGCGGAGCCGCCGACGGATCCCGATGACCCGGCCTGGCCCACGTGGATTGCCTTTGCGCTCGACAGCTTCTACGCCTATGTGAACCGCTACGCCGCCGCGGTCCACGCGCACAGGCCGGGCGTCCTGGTCTGTTCCAACTGGCTGCAGACCTTCCGCAATCCCGGCCCGCCCGTGGCGGCGACTGACTGGATCAGCGGCGACAACACATGGGTCTGGGGACTGGATGCCAGCCGCTGTGAGGCGCGCTTCATCAGCACCCGGGGTAAGCCGTGGGATATCATGTTGTGGTCCTTCTACTGCTCGCACGGGATGGGGGATCCCACCTCGCCGTGGACCTTCAAGCCGGTGCAGATGCTGCAGCAGGAGGCTGCGGTGACGCTGGCGCTGGGGGGCCACGTGCAGGTCTATGAGAACCCCGGCAGTGTGCGGAGCGGGCAGCTGATCCCCTGGCGCATGCGGGCGATCGGTGAGGTCGCGGCGTTCGTCAAAGCGCGCCGCGAGCTCTGCCAGGGGACGGAGACGATCCCGCAGGTGGCGGTCCTTCACTCGGAGGCACACGTGCTGCGGCACCGTGGCGTCAACCTGATGTGGGGCGTGGACCCTGCCGCGGTTCAGGGCGCCACCTACAGCTTGCTGGAGAACGCCTACCACGTGGATATCCTCGACGAGTGGGCGCTGCTACCGGAGCTCGATCGCTTCCCGGTGGTGGTCGCGCCGGAGCAGGCGGAGATGTCAGACGCCATGGTCGCGGCGCTTAAGCGCTACGTCGAAGGTGGCGGGAAGCTGCTTGTCAGCGGTGCCGGGATGGTCGAGCGCTTCGGTGAGGCCTTTCTGGGCGTGCGGGGTGGGGAGGGTGAGGGACCGGGCACCTACCACGTGCCCGTGGGCCACGGGGCGGTGCCGGTCTACAGCGCAAGCTGGCGCTTGGTCGATGCGGCCATGGCTGAGGGGATCGGGCAGCTGGGCACGAGCGACCTGCCGGACGAGCGGCTGCCGGCGGCGCCGGCTTGGACGCTCAACAGGGTCGGAGCGGGCGCTGTGGCGCTGATCCCCTATGAACTCTTCCGGCACTTTGACCGCAACCGCTATCCGCTGGTGCGCGAGTTCGTCGGTGAGGTGATGGCGCGGTTGGTCGGTCCGTTGCCGATCCGCGCTCGGGTGCCCACGTGCGTCGATGTCATCCTGCGTAGGCGTGGCGACACGACGTTGGTGCACCTGATCAACCGGGCCTCGGGGCTGCCGACTGTGCCGAACAGCGGTGCGGTCGATGAGATCATGCCCGTTGGGCCTGTGGAGGTGGTGATAGAGCGCGAGACCGCGCCGGGAGCGGTGCGTCTCGCCTTTGAGGAAGCGCCCTTGACGTGGACCTTCGAGGCCGGCATGCTGAAGGTGACGCTGGCGCGGGTGGGTATCCACGCGGCGAGTGTGGTAGAAGGGTAGCCGGTTTCCGTTGCCAGTTGTCGATGGGGGAGGCGGGCAAGATGCCCGCGGTCCGAGATGGGTAGTAGGGGAGGTTCGATGAGCGAACAACCGGTGCGATGGGGTGTGATGGGATGTGCGGCGATTGCGATCAACCAGGTGATGCCGGCCATGGAGGGCGCCGCGCTGACGACGCTGACGGGTATCGCCAGCCGCAGCCTGAGCAAGGCTGAGTCAACGGCGGAGCGATTCGGTATCCCGAAGGCCTACGGTTCCTATGAGGCGCTGTTGGCGGATCCGGAGATCGAAGCGGTCTACATTCCGCTGCCAAATGGTCTGCACGCCGAGTGGAGCATCAAGGCGCTGCGGGCGGGCAAGCACGTGCTCTGCGAGAAGCCGATCACGGTGAACGCCGCGGAGGCGCGCGAGCTACAGGCGGTCCGCGACGAGACGGGGCGCTACTGCTTGGAGGCCTTCGCCTCGCGCTTCAATCCTGTGCAGATCAGGGCCGTGGACATCGCAGTCTCGGGGGCATTAGGTGGCCTGCGGTTCGTGCACACGGTCGCCAGCTTTCTGATGGCGTCGCACAATCCGGCGGATGTGCGACTGAAGTCGGAGATTGGGGGTGGTGCGCTCTACGATATCGGCTGCTACGCCGTGGATGCGCAGCGCCGGCTGGTGGGGCGGCTGCCACGGACGGCGTGGGCGACGATGGCGTGGTCGGATCGCTTTGACGTCGATCTGGCGGGGACGGCGATGCTCGACTACGGAGATGGCCTGATGGGCACGCTCCAGTGGGGCTTCAACGCGCCGTGGGGCGGTCCTTTCAGCCTGATCGGCGACAAGGGTCACCTGACCGGCCCCTACGGATGGGGCGCCCCGGAGGGCGAGCCGGCGCTGCTACTGCAGGCAGGTGGCACGACGGAGAAGCTCATCGTGGAGCCGGGGATGAACGGGTACACGGCTGAGGTCCAGGATCTGAGCGAGGCGGTGCGTGGGCTGCACGCGCCCGCCTTTGCGGCAGAGTCGCTGGTGGACAACATGCGGATCATCGACGCGTGTTATGCTTCCCAGCGGAGCGGGCAGGCGGTAGCGGTGTAGACTGCACCTCAGCCGGAGCCGAGATCGGCTCCGGCCCACGGCAGGTTGGCAGGTCAAGGGGGGCGCATCACGCGCCCCCCTTGGACAGCTCCTAGATCTCGTTCCCCGTGATCTCGGCGAGCCGATAGAAGAACTCGCGCTTGTGGCCCGTGTTGAGCGACCAGTTGACGGG
>JAXGUU010000179.1:0-8183 GCA_040774145.1 Anaerolineae bacterium | reverse complement strand
GTGGAAGAAGGACGCCCAGGTATCTGGCGTGTCCTTTTTTGATGTCACACGGTGCCGCAGACTGCGGGGCCGTCGGCGCGAAGTGGGAAGTTCCGGATAGCGGGCGTACTTCTCTAGCATAAGGCAAGGAGCAAGTACGATGTACGGATTACTGGTTGCAGATGTGGCAAGGCAGGAGTACAGGGATTGGGAACGGCGCTTCTACAAGCAGGTTGCGCGCCGATCGGGCCAGATGGATGCGGCTGTGCGCGAACCGGCACAGGGCCTGGTCGCCAAGCTGAAGCGGTTGTTCTAGGCGCCGGCTCATAGCTAGCGAGCCTGGTGCGGCAGGCGTGACATTGCGGGGAGCCATCGGGCTCCCCGCTTGTGTTGGATCGCCGACCTGCGTCTCACCTGGCGGCGTCTAGAAGGTGATGACGCGGTCTGATTCGACGACCCACCGGGCCAGTTGGCTCATCGTGCTGCTCTCGATCCCCTCGAGAAGCGAGAGGTCCGCCAGCCCGCGGGCCTGGAGGCAGCTGCCGCACGCTTTGACGCTGCCGCCCTTGTTCATCACGGCGCGCAGCATGCGCTCGATGTTGTAGTAGCCGTTGGCCGTGGTCTGATGGGGGAGGGCACCGGTGACCGCGTCGGCTAACAGGAAGATGGCGACGTCGACGTCGTCATGCTCCCGCTGCAGAGCCATCGCTAATCGCAGCGCGTTGTAGGCCTTCTCCGTGCCGTAAGGTGCATCGTTGATGATCAAGAGAACCTGCATGTGACGCCTCCTTTGCTGTGACGGTCCCATCATCCTAGCGCCAAACGACCGGGATTCAAGCTCAGGACAGGGCGATCGCCTGTCAGCGCAGGGACTACCCCCGGGGAAGCCGGAAGGCGCTTTGCGCCAGGCGGATTCACGCGTCCAGCGCCCTCGCTGCGTCCGGCGGGGCTCCTTCAGCTTCCCGGAAGGCGTGGATCACGGGTGACTTGACAAAGGTTAACCATCTGTTAATATTCTTCTGATGATCATCGTGTATAATATGATCAGGTTGAGGGAAGCACGAGACCCTCGAGCACTTTGAACAAGTTGAGCAGTTACCGCCTAATGCGACAGCAGCGGGGGAACCAGACGTGGGGCGAACCTGAAGCCGGTGCACCGTCGTGTGCCCGCTTCGGCAGGGTTACTTCTTTGACCCGAGCCCGACAGCTAACCTCGTAGGCGTGGAAGAAGGACGCCCAGGTATCTGGCGTGTCCTTTTTTGATGTCACACGGTGCCGCAGACTGCGGTGCCGTCGGCGCGAAGGGGGAAGTTCCGGATAGCGGGCGTACTTCTCTAGCATAAGGCAAGAAGGAGGAAGTACGATGAACGGTCTATTTATGGCAGATGTGGAACGACAGGTGTACAAGGACTGGCAGCGCCGCTTCAACAAGCGCGTGATCCGCCGATCACCGGAGACGAACACGGATCTGGCTCAATCGGTACAGAGCGTGGTCGACAAACTGAAGGAGATCTTCTAAGCGTCGGCGGGTAGGAAGATCGCGGGGAGCCCATCGGGGCTCCCCGCTTTCTCATGGCATATAGCGACCGGTCCCTGTGCAAAGGCCGCACGCCGCGTTATAATGGAGGAAGGATACCCTGCGCCGGTGGCGGGGCGGTGGGCGTGATGGAGAACCGCGATCGGCCTCTTGGTCGATCACACCAAGTGGATCAGGAGTCGGCGATGTCTGAGCGAACGCTAGCCCAGCTGCTCAACCAGTTGCGGGCGATGCTGCCCGACCTGCAAGCGCGCTACGGCGTTCAGACGCTCGGCATCTTCGGGTCGTACGTGCGCGGCGAGCAGCGAGAAGGGAGCGACATCGATGTGCTGGTCGAGTTCGACGATCGGCCGCTCTCGCTCTTCGACTTCATCCGGCTGGAACATGAACTGAGCGATGCGCTCGGCCTCAAAGTGGATCTCGTCGAGAGGCGCGCGCTCAGGCGGCACATCGGACGGCGGATCCTCGCAGAGGTCGTGGTTGTATGACACTGCCGGAAGCCGGTCGTACCTACGTTGACTACCTTGAGGATATCCTCGATGCGGCCCAGAGCGCTCGAGACTTCGTGCAAGGCATGGAGATGGCGGACTTTGTCGCCGACAAGCGCACGCACTTTGCTGTCGTGCGCGCTCTGAACATCATCGGTGAGGCAACCAAGCGTCTGCCGCCGTCACTGCGCGACCGCTACGGCGAGATTCCCTGGCGCGAGGTTGCCGGGATGCGCGACAAGCTCAGCCACGACTACTTCGGCGTTGACTTGCGCAGGGTCTTCGAGACGGTACGTCGCGATCTTCCCCAGCTGTGCGACGCGGTCGCCCGGATGCTCGCTGACGTCCGAGACGACGAGAACCTGGGTACCTAGAGCGAATCCACCACCGTCCGGAAATCGACATCGAGCGTCGCGAAGTGGCGGCGGGCGCAGTCGATGCGCATGTTCTCGGTGCCGCGGCGCTGCTCGGGGTCTGCCGTGCCCTTGGTCTCGCGCACCAGGTAGAGCGTCTCCTGCGGCTCGCCGAAGGCGTCGCGGCGCTCGAAGAGGATGGCCCAATCGGGGTTGTAGGCGCCGATCGGCGTGGGCACGGTGAACCAGTCGGGCAGCTTCACGAAGAGGGTCACCTCGCCCATGCGCTCCAACGCCTGCGCGAAGGCCCGCTCGACCTCGGAGTCGACCACCACCGCGTCGTAGATCGACTTCTTGACGGGCACGATCGCGTCCTCGTAGGCCTCGAAGTCGTCCAGCAGCGACATGTCGAAGCGGTCGTGGTCCACCTGGTCGTATTGCACGCCGTCGACCAGGAACCGGCGCTTCGCCGCGTTGATCGCGTCGCCCGCCTGCTGGAGGTAGTCCGCCGGGTTGCCGAAGACCTGGTCGAGGTTGCCGGCGCGCGCGACGATGGCGCGAACCGTCCGCCGCGTCAGGTGGGTGGTGGCTGCCAGCTCGGCGGCGACGTTGGGGATCGCGTAGTCGCGCACGACCTCGACCGCGCCCTGGCCCTGCAGCGTGTAGTCCAGCATGCCGCGGTCGCGGAAGCGGTCGACCTGCACGCGCTCCGTCCGGATGGTCACCGGCGCCACGCGGATGGGGCGCACGGCGTCGGCGCAGGCGGCGATCAGGGCCTCGGTATCCAGCTCGACCCGGTAGCGGGTGCGGCGCGCCACGTGATCCCAGAGCTCCCGGAAGGCGGCGTCGAGCTCGCGTAGAGCGTCGCCGCGCTTGAGGTGCACCGTGCGCCGCCGGCGCGCGTTCTTGGGCTGCGGCGGCGCCTGACCCGTCCCCGCCGCCTCGATGTACTCGGTCTGCAGCTGCTCGCAGTACTGCTGGTAGCTCTCGTTGGCCACGACCGTGAGCCGGTTCACCTGCTCGTCGAAGACGCGCTCGCCGTCCTGATTCACCGCCAGGCGCATCCCGCGCCCGATCTCCTGCCGCTTGCGGAGCGTGGAGATCGTCCGGTTGAGCGTACAGATCTGAAAGATGTTGGGGTTGTCCCAGCCCTCGCGCAGCGCCGAGTGGGAGAAGATGAAGGCGGTGGGCTCGTCGAGCGAGAGCAGCCGCTCCTTGTCGCGCATGATCAGGTCGTAGGCGTCGGCGTCGCTCTCCATATAGCTCTCGGTCTTGTAGGCCGAGAAGTAGCTGCCCTGGACCGCCTCGGCATCGACCTCGCGCCAGGGGCGCGCCCAGGGGGCATCGGTCGCCTTGAGCCGGTTGAAGGCGTCGACAAAGGCCCGGCGGATGTGGCCGTCGGCGCCGGTGTAGTTGGCCACCTCGTCGATGAAGAAGAGCGAGAGCACCTTGACCCCGTGCTTGCGCAGGCGCGCGGCCTTGCGCATGTGCTCCTCGACCGTGTGCGCGATCTGCACGGCGGCGATGGCCTCGTGATCGGGTCCCAGCTCCTGCCCCGCGTGGAGGGTGACGCCGTTGGCGAAGCGCACCTCCCCGTAGCCCGCGTCCAGCGCCTCCACCACGTAGCCGGCGTAGGCGCCCAGCTCGGTGATCGCGCGCAGGTCGTCGCCGGCGCGCACCGTGCGCGTCCTGGGCGCCGGGCCGCCGGCGGTGCGGACGTAGAGCTGCAGCCGGGCGCTCACCGTCGTCTTCTTCGCGTCCACGCTCAGGCACTTCACGTAGGCGCGGTTGGCGTCGTGGTCCTCCACCACCGACGCCACCTCGATCTGCTTGACCAGGCGCAGGTTGTAGGCGTCGACGGGCGTGAGCCGGTAGACGAGGTTGTAGCGCTCGCGGTGCGAGGCGGAGTAGCGCAGCTTGACGAGGGGGTTGAGGCTCGCCAGGGCCCGGCGCGAGATCTCGCTCTCCATATTCTGCGGCTCGTCGAGGATCAGGATGGGGCGCGCCGCCTGGACCAGCTCGAGGGGCTTGAGCCCCATCATGCGGTCCATCCGGCGGTTGAAGACGTTGGAGTCCTTGTTGAAGGCGTCGAGCGTCATCACCATGATCTCGATATCGTTGCTCGCCGCGAACTGGCGCACGCGGGCCAGGTTGCCCGAGTCGTACTCGTAGAAGCGATAGGGCACGTTGTCGTAGAGGCGGGCGAAGTGCTCGCGCGTGATGCGCAGCGTCTTGAGCACCCCCTCGCGGATGGCGACGGAGGGCACCACGACGATGAACTTGCGGAAGCCGTAGGCGCGGTTGAGCTCCAGGAGGGTGCGGAGGTAGACGTAGGTCTTGCCGGTGCCGGTCTCCATCTCCACGGAGAAGTCGCGGCTGCCGAGCTCCGGCGAGAGGGGGAGGGGGGCGCCGTCGTGGAGGTCGGCGTCGCCCTGGACGGCGTGGAGGTTGGCGAGGAGCTGGGCGTCGGTGAGGGCGAGCGTGTTGCCGACGACGCCGTTGGCCATCGTGAGCTCGAACGCAGAAGACCTTTGGGGTTCCAGAAAACCCCAAAGGTCCGGAGGTCCGGCGCCCTCAAAGAGGCGGACGACCGCCCGGATGGCGTTGACCTGGTAGTCGAGGTTGGGGTCGAATCGGAATTTCATGGTGGTTCCTTCTCTACCCAATAGGCAATAGTGACAGATGGTCTCTCGCCGACACCGAAGACCACCAGGGCTCCTACTTCGTAACCGAGCTGCCTAACGAACGCATCTAGGCGATTCCTGTCACGTTCTAGGTCCTCAGATGTAGCAGTGTGCTTTTTCGCCTCGATGACCAACAGATTCTCATCAGTGCCTTGCCTATGCACTATGACATCAGGCACTACTTGCACAAGCTCCATCTGCCATTCGGTGTCCAACTCTGACCTACAGCTCGCGCACTGCCCAAGCTGGATCTTCTTGAGGAGCAGTCGCTTGACCTCATAGTGATTCCGATTGTACTCGGCGTTGACGTGCCAGCCGCCCAAACGCTTACGCAATAGCCAGGTCAAGTCGGCGGTTATGCTGCGCTCGCTGCTGCTTGTCTCCAGCAGGTGCCTGGACTGAACGAGAAGCTCTTCCAGAGCCTCCTCAAGGAGCTTGCGCACCATGCTATGGTCCATATGGGTGCCTCCAGCTCACCAGTAGTGGGCTGTCTATGGTGACTGTGTCCCCAAGGTAACCGCAAGACACTCCGCTAGTCCCCGCCGGATATCCGTAACGACAGCATCGAACACCACACCATTGATGGCTACCTGTTCTGGGTTGATATAGACAACGTCAATGCTGCAATCACGTCCGGTATCCTCCACCCTCCAACGCAGAGAGATACGATCTTCAGACTCCCGGATTGCTCCTCGCTCTCGGAGTATGTGTTGGTTGATCTGCTGTAACGACGCCGCGATCTCGCCAGCAAGGGCGGGCTCCTTCTGACTCAAGAGGGTCTTGGGTCGGCCTAGCACTCCTTGCTGCTTGACATCCGGTTCAGGGACTGAGTCTGGTGGATCCATATGTGCAAGCGATTGCTCGGGTTCTGCAGCCTCGGTTTCGTCAGACTGTTGAATATCTCGTTCGGCTTGCGTTGCGAGCTCTGATAGGGGCGCAGTTGGGGAGCAATGCCCCGGAGTCGAGTTCGCTGATCCCATCGCTAACTCATCCTCTATATTGGCCCTGTGCATCAAGACCTGGATCGCAGAATGATAGTGCTCGGCTCGTGCCCTTGCGTTTCGGTACGCCTGACTGTCCCGCCTGTGGTTGCCCGTGAGAAAAGTCACCCGGAGCCTGGGAGTATCGATATCATCAACCAGCAGATGGAGTTCCAGACTGTTAACCGTCTCGTCCACGGTGGTTCTCGAACTAGCCGACGTCGCGCCAACAATGGCGCCTGTGGCTCCAAGCAAGATACCACCTTTGATCGCTCGGCCTACCGTCCCTGTCTTCCGTGTCACCAGCACACTCGACCCATCCTCGACGATATCCACCTGAACGATGGAGGATCCGTCTAGAACCCTTCTATACCTGCCTAGGAGACTAAAGTTGAACACACATACCTTTCTACACGCCTTGTCTATAGCTATTCCTGTTCCAGTACCGCGGTGGACATGTCTCCTAGTCCACTCGAAATCTGAGCCGCTCGTGAGTTCGTCGATGAGTCTGTCTTGCTGTTGTTCTTGCTCCTTCGCTCGCTTGGCTTCCTCCCTGGCGTGTCTGGCGTCCATCTTGTATAGAGGTCTCGCCAGCAGGTAAAGCGTTGCGCAGACCAACACCAATCCCACAACCGTATACAGCCAGTCTCCATTCATTGACATCTCCAACCGGACAATGGCGTCTGAGCGGCGTTCACATTGTCTTCAGCAGACACTGCGCACTGCGGTTCGCCTTCTGCGAAGCGTTGAGCGTCTGCGTCGCGTTGCACTGCTGTGCGACGCGGATCCCAGCTATCGCTCGGTCACTTGGTGTGGAAGTGCGGCCTCAGATCCTCTTCAGGAGTGCCCCGGCTTGCCTGCCGGAAGACGGTGTGCGGGGAACGAGGCCGAGTTCAGCAAGATCCTCCCCCTCGAGGTGCAGGGCGATGGCCTCGCGCAGGTTGGCCACGGTCTCGTCCAGCGTCTGTCCCTGCGTCACGACGGACAGGTTGAGGCATTCGGCCACATAGCCGGACTCGTCTCCGGGGTAGACCATGGCCTGGATCGTGTATCGCTGTCCCATCACGTCCTCCTTATCAGTAGGCGTGGATAGTCGGATGTCGTCACCCCTCATCTTACCAGGTTTGTGGGCAACGAAGATGCGCACCCGCTTCCCACTACGCCGTTCATCGAGTGTTCGGCCAGGGCTCTGCGACTTACCGGGAGCTCCCGAGCTCAATCCTTCTGAGCTACGTCTAGTCTCTCCGGATCACCCGTTGCTGCAACTCTATGGTCATTCTCTACACGGTCTTCCGCTTCACTCCAGCAGCAGCTCACTGATGTCCTGATAGTCGGCGCCGTCGTGCGCTCTCACGAAAGCCTCGCGTCCCCCCAGCCCCTCCAAGACCGCCGCGCGATTCAGCCGCGTCGGCCTGTCGCTCAGGAAGGCGCTGTAGGATGAATGGGGCCATGTCCGGAAATCGTCGATGAAGCCGTGATGCTCGGGGTTGCGGTGGATGTAGGTGATCAGTCGCCAGAAGTACGCCTCGTCCGTCACGAGCTTGCGGTGGAACGGGTGCTCGAACAGGCTGCCGGTTCGGCCGATCTCGTGGTTGAAGGCTTTGGCATAGGCATTGAAGAGGTGCGAGAACCGGCGGCTCGGCGACAGAAGCCGGAAGGGCGTCCCGATTGCGTGTGCGGCATGGTAGTCGGCTTGCTCCTCCGGCATCCGCGTGCGGATCGCGAGATGGAAGTGATTGCCCATCAGGCAATAGGCGTAGGTCTCCGCCACCGGTTGGATGTAGTCGGCGTAGCGCTGGAGGAAGAACATGTAGTTGCGCTGCGTCCGGAACAGCGTCTCGCCATTCGTCCCACGGTTGTAGATATGGTACGTGCATCCTTCAGCTAGCGGCGGCAGGTTCGCCATACGTTCCTCCTCGACCTGGCCCGAGGCTGCTCGGGCGGGGTTTTCCGAAACCCCAAAAGCGTCTTCTGCGTTGGCGGGCGGGAGAAGACCTCAAAGGTCGGCATGCGCAGACCTTTGGGGTTTTCCGAAACCCCAAAGTGTCTTCTGCGTTGGCGCGCGGGGGGGAAGACGCTTTGAGGTCTGGTGAGGAGGGGAAGACCTCAAAGGTCGGCGGCGCTATAGCGTCTTGAGCACACATTGCAGGCTCAGGTTGACC
>JAXGUU010000178.1:0-8203 GCA_040774145.1 Anaerolineae bacterium | reverse complement strand
GGGAAGCTCGAAGAGCCTCGTTCACCAAAGAGAGCGCGTCGGACGCCTGAACCCGCGCGACGCAACGGGCCAGGTAGCTTCCCGGAAGGTCAATGCGATTGCCCCGGATGCCGCGCACAGTTGATTGCGCTGGCCTGAGCCCTGTGCTATACTGCTAACGACGCAGACCACAGTGACCTGGGGGCAAGGGCGGGATCTTGACCGACAAACTGTACTTCAACGGGGTCAACGGCGCGACGGGAGCTTACGGCCTGCCGCCGATGACTGCTGAGGCATTGGCCGAGCGAGTTCTGCGTGATCGCTACGGTGCCGTGCGACAGCTGCGCGATCTTCAACGTGAACTGACCCTCAGGGCGACCCATGAGCGCAAGATTCAGGCGATCGTTGAGCTCTTGGTCAGAGACCTCGTCGACCTTCTGCGGGGTCGCAAGCCCCCCTCGGAGGCGTGGTATCACGAGGCGGCAAGTAGTCTGTTGGTGATCCTCTTCGGCGGGCAGGCACGCCCGCTCCCCGGGGATGTCGAGGTCCTGGCGCACCGGCTCAAGCAGGAACCCGTTGAGACGTTCGGGCGCATCGTCAAGCTGCTGGGAAGTGGCCAGGGGGCCGTGCTGGCCCAGTGGTTGCTGAACCACGACGGCGCCAATCTCGGAACGCTGCGCCGCAGCCTCGAATCGCGCTTTGACCAGGCCTTGGTCGCGTTACGCCGGACCTATCTGCAGGAAGGTGGGCTGAGCATGGTCGACGCCCAAGGGATCCTGCGTGTGGAGTGGATCGAGGGGCTCTGTCTGGCGTTGGATCAACTCCCGGTGGACTCGCTGAAGCTGTTGCCGGGGGTCGACGCGATCGGTGGGCCTTTGCGCACCCTCGTCTATGGGCTGGGGACCCTGGATGGGCTGCGCGATGAGGGCGCATTCCGCGCTGCGCGCGCGCCCTCTGAGCCCCGTAAGGCGTTGGCCGCGTTAGCGCTGGCCGATGCCTTCGATGCGTGGCACGAGATCGTGGCGGGCCTTCGCGGTGTATTGGTCGCGCTCAGGCGTGCCAGACAGCCGTTGGTCACCGGGGCTCTCCAGGAGGCCCTGCGCGGGTGGCTGGACGAACTCCGGCGTAGCGTGACCGGGCAGCTGGGCACCGTGCCATGGGTCGATCCCAAGAGAATCGAGCAGGCGGGGTGGGCGATTGTCTTCCCGGCCTTGATGCCGGAAGACCGCTGCCAGGCCATTCAGAAAGCCCTCCTGCCCTTATTGACCGTGCGCCAGCGCCAGGCAGGGGGGCTCTACCGGGTCTATGCGGGCCGCCACGGTTACCGTCCCGGCGATACGGCGAGTACGTTCCTGCGGCGTCCTCCGCGCAATGCGGATGCGGCCAACCCGGCTGATCCCAGGACGACGAGTGTGCCCTACTATGTGCTGCTCGTGGGCAGTCCCGAGGAGATCCCCTGTGAGTTCCAGTACCAGCTTGATGTCCAGTACGCTGTAGGACGGTTGGATTTCGGTGAGGATCTGGCGGCGTACCGCAGC
Source organism: Anaerolineae bacterium (assembly GCA_040774145.1). Taxonomy (GTDB): domain Bacteria; phylum Chloroflexota; class Anaerolineae; order B4-G1; family SLSP01; genus PWVB01. Next base: position 6,686 of record JAXGUU010000178.1, on the reverse strand, counting down.
TATGCGCTGAATGTCGCATCGGTTGAGGAGGCCGGCACATCGCCGCCTGCGCCTTCACAGGGTACGGGCCACACGGCCCCCGGGACGCAGGTGGTCTTCTTCGGACCGGAGAACTCAGGTGATGTGGCGACCTCGCTGAGTGCTCGGCACCTGGTGGCTCCTCTGGCTCAGCATTTCAGAGCCCGGACGGTGGGATCACCCTGGCAGGTCCTCCACATTGACCCGCAGAAGGCAACCAAGAACAACCTGCTAAAGATCCTTGGCTTGCCGACGCCCCCTGCGCTGCTGTTTGCCGCGACCCACGGTCTGGAGTTCTCGCCCGATGACCCGCGCCAGCGCGAGCTTCAGGGCGCGTTGGTCTGTCAGGACTGGCATGGCCGGCACGGGGAGTTGCCGCGGAGCAGCTACGTGTCGGCGGCCGACGTGCCTCGGACGGCAGATGTGCCTCGGACGGCAGATGTGCCTCGGACGGCAGATGTGCCTCAGACGGCAGATGTGCCTCAGACGGCAGATGTGCCTCAGACGGCAGATGTGCCTCAGACCACGATGAACCTGAGGGGGATGATCATCTTCCTGTTTGCTTGCTTTGGCGCGGGAACACCGCAGGTGGACGAGTACCATCGTCACGAGTTCAAAGCACACGCGGCTCCGATCGCACCGGCGCCTTTTGTCGCCGCGTTGCCCAAAGCGATGCTGGCGTTGAAGGATCGGGGGGCGTTGGCAGTGATCGGCCACGTCGAGCGCGCTTGGGGCCTCTCCTTCCTTTCCGACATCCCCGGGCGCCCCGAGTCGATGGACAGTCGAAAGCGTGAGCACGTTGAGGTTTTTGCCAGTGTGATCGATCGGTTGCTCGATGGCCATCCGGTGGGTTCTGCGATGGACTTCATGAATATGCGGCACGCGGCGTTGGCGACCGAACTGACCTATCTCTACGATCGGTTGGCGGAGCCGCCTTCCGCTGAGGATGTCTACCGCCTGGCTGAGCTGTGGGCAGCCAATAATGACGCACGAGGCTACATTGTTGTCGGCGATCCCGCTGTGCGCCTCGCTGCCGCTTCGCCGGCTTAGGTCGTGCGTGACCGATAGGAGCACGTCCCTCGACTCCATGGGGTAGCCCCTTGCGTGATGAGGGCGGCCCGTTGGTGAGACTAGGAGTAGGCGAATGTCCGATGAGGTTAGGTTGATGTTTGAGGAGCCGTTGATCTTCAACGGTATCAATGCAGTTACCGGTGACTACGGGCAGGCGCCGATGTCGGCTCACAAGCTGGCACGGCTTATCCGTGGTGCTCCATCCCCTGAGGATTACCGTGAGTTCGTCGAGCGACAACGGCGTCTGGCTATCCTGACCCAACTTGAGAGTCGGCTGACGCGTGTCAGCGACGCGGAATCGGCTCTGCGAGAGGCAGATGCCGCCACGTCCCATGAGGAACTCGGCTTCAAGGCTCGTGTGCAGGCTCCGTTCCCGGTCAAGCCGGGAGGCGGGGACCCGACGCGGGTGGAGGAGGTCGGCTGGGCGGTGATGTTCCCGGCGGATATGCATCCCCGCGTGCGGGAGGAGATCAAGGAGGCGCTCCAGCCCCTGTTGGACCTTCGCCGCGAGCAGGCGGGCGACCTCTTCCGTCTCTACGAGGGCGGCGACGCCTATCGCCCCGGCGAGCGTAAGGATCAGCTCTGCGAGCGCCTCGGTGTGAGCTCGGGGCTGGTCGATCCTCGTGAGATGCCCTTCTACGTCCTCCTGATCGGCACACCGGAGGAGATTCCTTACAGCTTCCAGTACCAGCTCGACGTGATGCGTGGCGTCGGTCGGTTGGACTTCGGGACCGACATCGAGGCCTACGCGGCTTATGCGCGTCATGTGGTGGCGGCGGCATCGGGGGATGTGACCCTGCCCAGGAAGGCGGCTTTCTTCGCCCCGGTCAATGCGGGCGATAGGGCGACGAAGTTGAGCGCGCAGTACCTCGTGCGCCCATTGATCGAGAATCTCAGTGTCACGGCTCCGGCGCACGAATTGGCCTTGGCCTATGACTGGGAGCTCGCTGCTCCCTACGTCGGTGAGGGCTTGGCGACTCATGAGCAGCTGGGTCGCCTGCTGGGCGGCGACGCCTCGGAGATGCCGGCGCTGCTCTTTACCGCCGGACACGGTCTGGAGTTCCCCGCCGGGCATCCGGCACAACAGCCGTATCAGGGGGCGTTGCTCTGTCAGGACTGGCCCGGGCTGGGCCGTGAGATCAAGCGCGAGCACTACTTCGCGGGCGAGGACGTGGTCGAAGGTGCCGGTATGCTGGGGATGGTGGCGTTTATGTTCGCCTGCTATGGTGCCGGCACGCCGCAACTGGACCAGTTTGCGGTGCAGGCGTTCAAAGTGCGCGAGCGGATCGCCGAGCGCGGCTTCACCGCAGCCCTGCCGCAGCAGATGCTCAAGCGTGGCGCTTTGGCCGTCTTCGGTCACGTGGAGCGTGCCTGGGGATACTCCTTCATCTCGCCCTCGGGTCGACCGGCGAACCAGTCCTTCGTCACCGCGATGCGGATGTTGATGAATGGTGACCCTATCGGGTTGGCCTCCGATGCGAGCTTCAATATGCGTTACGCCGAGCTGAGCTCGGATCTCAGCGCCGACCTTGACGAGTTGCAGTGGGATGTCGACCATATGGACGACTATGAGCTGGTCCATCGTTGGACGGCGAACAACGATGCGCGCGGTTACATCGTGCTCGGTGATCCGGCGGCACGCATCCCATTCGACCGGGCGGAGGGCGGCGAAGCCCCACGGACATCGCCGAAGACGTCGCGTTCCTCCGAAACCGTGACCCTGTCGGCGCTTCGCAGCGGGCGAGATGCTGACGATGCAGGTGTGCCCTTCTCGGGTGTGGCGGATGCAGCACCACCGATGCACGATGCCGAGATCGCGCCGCCGTGGGCCGAGGCGAGGCTCACGCCCAGGGTCGGCGAGGTGGGCGAGGGCGTGGGCCCGGATGCCGCCGTGGCCTTTGGGCTGGCGGATCAGTTCGAGCGACTGCGCGAGTCGCTGCGGGCCTTCACCGATCAGCTTGCCACGTCGCTAGGTTGTGCTGCCGAGGACATCATCACCCTGGACGTGAGAACCTACTCGACGCGGGATATCGCGCGTGTCGCCGCGGCCCTTGAGGCACGCGAGGAGATTGATGCGACGCTGCGAGCTTTGACGCGGGTGGCGTTCAATGGTGACCTGAAGGTCTATGTGCCCGAGCGATACGACGGTGAGGTCGATGCGGCTCTGTGGGAGGTCCACAAGTCGATGGTCGAGGAGGCCCAGCAGAGCCGGGCGAGGTTCCTCGCGACGATGGCGGAGTTGGCGACTCGCCTCCTGGAAAGCCTCAAGATCGGCCCCTGATGATGGCCTCGACGCTCAGCTGTGCCGGTCTCTCGCTGCCCGACGATCGGGATCCGCTGGGCGTGTGGGATCTGCACACGTCGCGGATGGGGCCTAGACCATCGCACGGAGAGGCGTATGCCGCATCTGCGGCGGCTGAGGCGCCGCCGGAGGCCCGTGAAGGTCGGTTCAACGGTCTGATCTGGACGGTGGCGCACCCCGCGGGGGTTCAGGGTCGGCGCGCGTCGCGGGAGGCCCGATCGATGTTGCGTGGTCAACGGGTAGCCGTCGAGCGGCGCGATCGAGCTCTGGATCTGGTCGAGCCCCGTCTGACGGCGCTGAGCCTCATGCCGGCCTATGATACACGGTTGGGTGCGCACGAGGCTGCATTGCTCGCCGAGGTGACCGCACTGCAGACAAGTTGGGGGCGCGCGGGCATCGGGAGTGTCGCCATGTCGATGACGGGCGAGGGCGCTGCAGCTCTCACCCATCGTCAGATGTTCCAGCAGGTCGAGCGGATGGAGGAGGCCCGACAGCTGTTGGTGCAGCTCCGCCGTTTGGTCTATCATTGGGCCTGGATCGAGACGGAGGTAGGTGATGGGCGCATCGCTCTGACCACGGTGGACTGGGGCGGGGACTATCAGACGACGTGGCTGGAGCGTGTGACGCAGCAGCAGATGGATCTTCACCTTGATGCGGTACGACTGGCGCTCGCATCGCGTCATGCGTTGCTGCGCTTGATCACCGTTGCGATGACGGGGGCCCTGGAGCTGGCGCTGAAGGCCTCGGTGCCCGGGGGCCAGATCTTGCTGATCCCTGCGGTCTACCGCTATGTGAGGGATCTACTGGAGGAACTGGGTGACCTACCCGTGAGTGGGCTGCCCTCCTGGCGTGCTGAGCCGACGGTCGCTTGACGTGGGGTGACCTCAGGACTATGGTAGGCGCACATCGGCGCGGTGCGGGTGTGCGGATGAGGGAGGATAAGGTATGGGTGAAAGTGAGTTGAGACACGCGATCGAGCGATTCACGAAGGATCTCGCGGCGAAGGCCGAGTCGTTTGTCGGCGACATCAGCACGCTGGAAGTGCGGACCTTCACGATGCCCAGCACGCAGATCACCGTGCTCGCGGGCGATGAGCTGGACCTGATGGACCCCGAGTTGGTCGAGCGGCTGCGGTTGCGTGCTTATACGCGCGTGGCCTTCGACTGCGACACCACCGTCTGCCTGCCGGTCGACGATAACGATCAGATCGACCGATCGGTCTGGGATATCCACCAGGCGATGGTGAGTCAGGCGCTGGATACTCGAGAGAAGATGCTGCGCACCATGGGGGATGCCCTATCCGCCGCGCTGGACGCGCTACAGCACTTGGCAGGCTGATCTCATGCCTGAAGGAGGACCACAACGTGGCTGACTACCCCGACGAACTACAACCTGTCATCGCCGAATTGTTGCCCCTCTGCCGTGTCTTGGGCGAGGGCAAGCGCGCCGTCTCCATCGGCGGCTCCTACGGCAAGGGCACCTTTGACGGCAGTTCGGATCTGGATTTCCGGCTCTTCTGCGAGCGTAAGCTCGAACCTCCTGAAGCTTTCGAAGAGGCCTACGCCCGCGTTCAGGCAGCGATCGACCGGTGGGCTGAGAAAGGTGTCACGATCGATGGTTGTTGGGTACGTACCACCGGACCCATCGATGAGACGTTGGATGCATGGATCGACGGGCAGGGGCAGCCCGATGACATCGTGTGGACGATCTGGGGTTATTATCTCCTGACCGATGTCTACAATCAGTTCGTGATTGACGATCCCGACGGTATCCTCTCAGGCTGGCGGACGAAGCTGGATGTCTATCCGCCGAAGATGAAGCTCGCGATCCTGGAGCGGCATCTCAAGTCGATTCGCTACTGGCGTGACGACTACCATTACCGCCATAAGGTCGAGCGGGGCGATGTCGTCTTCCTCGCGGGACTGACCTCCAAGTTGATTCATGATCTGATCCAGATCCTCTTTGCGTTGAACGAGACCTATTATCCCGGCGACGGCAACAACCTGGAGTTTGTCGCGGATTTTGAGCTGGCGCCGGAGGGCTTTGGGGACAAGGTCAAGGCGATCCTCTACCCGAGCGTTGATGGTGAGCGGACAGGCGGCGCAGCCCGGCAGGCACAGTACGACCGGCTGATGGCCCTGATCGATGAGGTGGAGGAGATCGTAGCGAAGGCGCCGCTTGACAAGTTACGCGAAGTGACTATGATATTCCCAAGTGGAGATTATGGTTAAGAGCGAAATGAACAGCCGAGAGCCTGTGCAAACCTACATCTATACCTTCTATTTTAGCCGCCCCCGCAGGGGTCGGTCCTTTTGCGTTTCCGGGAGGATAACGTAGGTTAGCAGAATCCTCAGCTAGAAACCCAAAACGTGGAGCCGACCGGCTCCACGTTTTTTTGTACGCGGAAGGAGGAGAGTGATGGTCGTGACGTGTCGTGGTGTGCGGGGGGCGATCACGGTGGAGGAGAACTCATCAGAGGCGATTCTCAAGGCCACGCGAACGCTGCTAGAGACGATTGTTGCAGAGAATGGGATGACGGCGGAGGAGATCGCCGGCGTGATCTTCACCGCTACCGCGGATCTGGACGCCGTCTATCCGGCGGTCGCTGCTCGGGAGCTGGGGTGGGTGGCGGTCCCGCTTCTGTGTATGCAGGAGATGCGCGTTGTCGGCAGCCTGCCGCGTTGTATCCGCGTGCTGCTGCACTGGAACACCGAGCGGGCCCCGGAGGAGATTCACCACGTCTACCTGGGCGAGGCCCGACGGCTGAGGCCCGACCTGGTGAGGGAGGCATGATGTCGCGCGTTGCATTCCAGGGCGTAGCCGGTGCCTATTCCGAGGAGGCGATACGCCAGTATTTCGGCGATGATATCGAGACGCTGCCATGCCGCACATTCGAGGACATGTTTCAAGAGGTCGAAGGTGGGCGTGCGGCCTATGCGATGCTGCCCGTGGAGAACGCGGTCGCGGGGTCAGTCACCGGGGCCTATGAGCTGCTGTTGGAGCGCGACCTGCGGATCAATGCCGAGGTCATCCTACACGTCCGCCATATGCTGTTGGCTGTCCCCGGCGGGGATCGTGCCGCCATTCGCCGTGTGCGGTCGCATCCTCAGGCCCTGGCCCAGTGCCAGCGCTACCTCACCCGCTACGGGATGCAGCCGGAGCCGGCCTTCGACACCGCCGGCAGTGCTCGTGACCTGGCGGAGAACCCGGAATCCGATGTCGCAGTGATCGCCAGCCGTCTGGCGGCGGACATGTACGGCTTGGAGGTCGTGGACCAGGCGATCGAGGATTTCCG
>JAXGUU010000177.1:0-8301 GCA_040774145.1 Anaerolineae bacterium | reverse complement strand
TTGAAACAAGACGTGCTTGCAGCGTGTGACGATATCGACGATCATCCTGTATTGACATACGCTCAGTCTAGCAGCGTTGGCTCAACCCGCAAGCCACCCTCGTCCGGGACGATGATCCGCACCGCCGCCGGCGCCGGCTGCACCTCGACCGGCCCCATACCCAGGAACTCCCCGTCAGCTTGCACCGGCTGCTGAGGCGTCGCATCAATGATGACCCGCTCGCGAGCGCGCAGAAACCGCGGGTGTGGCGTCCGCTCTTGCCGGCGGGAAACCATCGCCCAGACAACGCCCGCATAGTCCAAGAGCGTCCGCGCGCGGATGGTGATCACATCGAGTTCTCCGTTCCCCGAGGCGCTCTCCGGCGCGAGGCGCAAGGCCGGAATCCCCACCGAACCGAGGTTGGCAATCAGCACGTCGGTAGCACGAACGCGCTCCGTCTGATCGTCCACCGTCAGGCGAAAGCGAACCGGCTGCAGTCCGACTAAGGCGCGTCCGCCACGCCAGAGATAGGCCAACCAGCCCAACCGACGTTTCTCCTCCCGGCTGGTGTCGCGCATCGCACGTGCACTCATCCCATGCTCAGGTTGAGGAAGAAGGTGCCGTGCCCCAGCACCTCGAGGGCATCGATCTCGCGCTGCGCGTGCGCCCCCGTGAGCAAGGCGAGCGCCTGAAACAGGTCCAGCGGAATGCCCAACTCCCTGGCCAAGCCGTTGCCCGACCCCGTCGGCAGCACGCCCATCACCTGATCGGTCCCCACCAGGGCCGAACCCACCGCCGCTACCGTCCCATCTCCTCCCGCAGCAACCACCACCTCATAACCCGCCTCCAGGGCTGACCGCGTGCGCTCAGTCACATTCTCGGATTTCGACGTCTCGTGAACCTCGACCTCCCAACCCGCCTCGGCAAGAACCGTCTCGATGACCACACGAACCTCGGTACCGTCATCAGGCCCGGCAACCGGATTCAGAACAATGAAGGCGCGCATCGTGATTAACCTCCCCTCAGACGGCGATATCGATGCGTCAATCGGGCATCTCGAGGCCCGCTCGGCTCCTGGCGGATGAGAAACGCCCACTCAGTATACGCCCCGCTCGTGAGCCAGGCAACCGCTTGTTCAGGGATGAGCGCATCGAGCGTGGGTTTGACTAACAGGTCCTTTCCGCTACAATGCCCGCCAATCAGCGTGCGTCGCGCTCAAGATCACCTCCGATCCAAACCGACGCCGCAAGTTGAACGCAGATCCAGCGAGGAGAACCCATGACCGAGACGTGGACCAGTGACAAGATTCGCCAGGCCTTCCTGGACTACTACAAGGCCCGCGGCCACACGATTGTGCCCAGCGCCAGCCTCGTGCCGCAGGACGACCCCACCCTGCTCTTCACCAACGCGGGGATGAACCAGTTCAAGGACGTCTTCCTCGGCACCGGAACCCGGCCCTACACGCGCGCTGCCGACACGCAGAAGGTCATGCGGGTCGCCGGCAAGCACAACGACCTCGAGGACGTGGGGCGCGACGGTACCCACCACACCTTCTTCGAGATGCTGGGCAACTGGTCCTTCGGCGATTACTACAAGAAAGAGGCGATTGCTTGGGCCTGGGAGCTCCTCACCGAGGTCTACGGTCTGGACAAGGCACGCCTCTGGTCCACCGTCTTCGAGGACGATAAGGGTGACCTTCCCCGCGACGACGAGGCCGCGGGCTACTGGCGCTCCGAAACCGACATCGACCCCAGCCACATCCTCTATTTCGGGCGCAAGGACAACTTCTGGATGATGGCGGATACCGGCCCCTGCGGTCCCAACAGCGAGATCTTCTTCGACCGCGGCCCCGAGGCCTGCGATAAGCAGGACGTGCCGGGCCACGTCTGCCAGGTCAACGGCGACTGCGAGCGGTTCACGGAGTATTGGAACCTGGTCTTCATTCAATACAACAGCCTCGGCGACGATGTGCTCGAGCCGCTGCCCGCCACCCACGTCGATACCGGCCTGGGTTTCGAGCGCCTGGTCGCACTCCTCCAGAACAAGGAGGCCAACTACGACACCGACCTCTTCCAGCCGATCATCCGGCAGACGCAGGTCCTCACCGGACACAGCGACGCCGAGCGCGAGGCCAACCTCATTGCCTATCGTGTCATCGCCGACCACATCCGCTCCGTCACCTTCCTCATCGGCGACGGTGTCATGCCCGCCAACGATGGACGGGGCTACGTGCTGCGTATGATCCTCCGCCGTGCCGTCCGTTTCGGGCGCACGCTGGGCTTCACCGAACCCTTTATGGCGACACTTGCCGACACGGTGATCGCGCGCATGGGCCACGTCTTCCCCGAGCTTCCCGCGCGCGCCGACTTCATCAAGGCCACCATCCTCAGCGAGGAACAGCGCTTCCTGCGCACCCTCGATCAGGGCCTGGCGCGGCTCGAGGCCTTCGTCACCGACGCCAAGGCCCAGGGCAAAGCCGGCATCTCCGGGGCCCAGGCCTTCTTCCTCCACGACACCCTCGGGCTACCCTTCGAGGTCACGCGCGACATCGTCGAGGAGCAGGGCTTGACGGTCGATGAAGCCGGCTACCACGCCGAGCGCGAGGCGCAGCGCGCCCGCGGGCGCGCCGCCGGCACCTTCGAGATGGGCGAGGACGCCCACGCGCAACTCTATCCCGAGCTGTACGATGCCATCATCGCCCAGCTGCGCACCGCCGGCGAGCCCACCGAAGACGCCTTGCGCTACGACCCCTATTCGGCAATGCAGGTGGACGCCCGCCTGGTGGGGCTGCTCCATGGCGATGAGATCGTCACGCAAGCGCTCGAGGGCGACATCCCCGTTTCTGAGGGCGCCGGGGTCGAGCTGGTGCTGACCGACACCTGCTTCTACGTCGAGTCAGGTGGTCAGGTCTCCGACACGGGCCGCATTGTCGGGCCCGACTGGGAGGTCCGGGTCACCGACACCCATCGTCCCTTCGAGAGCTTGGTCGTCCACGTCGGGCGCGTCGTCAAGGGCTCGCCGCGCGTCGGCGACGCCGTCACCGCCGAGGTCGACCGCGAGCGCCGCTGGGACATCATGCGCAACCACACCGCCACCCACCTGCTGCACCACGCCCTGCGCGACGTGCTCGGCAGCCACGTCCAGCAGGCGGGCTCCGTCGTCGCGCCCGAGCGCCTCAGATTCGACTACAACCACGACGCGCCGATGACGCCCGAGCAGCGCGCGCGCATCGAGCGTATCGTCACCGACGCCATCCTCGCCAACTACGAGGTCAGCGCCCGGCAGGAGGCCTACCGCGACGCGCTCGATCAGGGCGTGATCGCGCTCTTCGAGGAGAAATACGGCAACGTCGTCCGCGTCCTGCGCGTCGGCCCCGAGGTCGGTCCGTTTAGCCAGGAGCTCTGCGGCGGGACCCACGTCACCCGCACCGGCGATATCGGCGCCTTCCAGATCCTCTCCGAGGGCGGCATCGGGGCAGGCGTCCGCCGCATCGAGGCGACGACGGGCCACGGCGCGCTGGAGGCGATGCAGCGCCTGCGGGAGCGGCAGGAACACGCCGCGGCGTCGCTCGCCTGCGGGACCGACGAGGTCGTCGAGCGCATCGCGCGCCTGCAGGAGGAGCTGAAGGCAGCCCACCGCGAGGCCGAGCAGCTCGCTCGCAAGTTGGCGCGGGCCGACTTCCAGTCGCTGCTCGACGACGTCTTCGAGGTCGAGGGGATCCCCGTGCTGGCGGCGCGCGTCGACGCGCCCGACGCGGAGACCCTGCGCGAGATGGCCGACTGGTTCCGTGACAAGATGCAGGGCGGCGTCATCGTCCTGGGCACGGTGGTGGACGACAAGCCCCTGCTCATCGCCGCCACGACCAGGGAGCTATCTCAAGCGCGCGGCGTGCACGCCGGCAATCTCGTGCGCTCGCTGGCCCAGATAGTAGGGGGCGGCGGCGGCGGGCGACCCGACATGGCCCAAGCCGGTGGGCGCGACGCGAGCAAGCTCGCCGACGCCCTCGACCAGGTGCCCGCCCTCCTCCGCGCGATGCTCAAATAGCTCTCCCCTTCCGGGTTGCTTCCCCATCTCCTCAGCAACCCGGAAGGTTCCGGCATCGTGCGACCCCACGCCAAACCATCTTCCGGGTTGCTCAGCACGCTTCCTCAAGCGTGGACACCTGCACTCAGCAACCCGGAAGACAACGCCTCTCCCTTCCGGGTTGCTTCCCCATCTCCCCGGCAACCCGGAAGGTTCCGCCGCCGCGCAACCCCTCGTCTGCGAGGTCGCCGTCCGCGGGGCGTCGGAGGCGTCGAGCGCCCGGAGTCTCTCCGATCCGTCGCGCTCGTCGGCAGACCACCGCCCAAGGCCCGCAGCCAGGCCCTTGGGCGGGACGCTCCGATCCGCGCGGCTCGCCGGCAAACCAGCCCGCCCCGAGACGAGGCGAGGGCCCCGTCGCGTCAGACGCCCACCGCGTCAAATGTCGGCTTGAGCGCCGGGTAGAGCCCGCGGTAGAGCGGGTAGTGCCGCTCGTAGACCACCACCGTCTCCGCCTGCGGCGCCACCCGGTCGACCACCCGGACCGCCGTCGCGCAGGCCTCGGGCACGCTCGCCCACGCCCCCGCGCCGACGCCCGCCAGCAGCGCCGCACCAAAGGCGGCGCCCTCGGTCGTGTTGACCGTTACCAACTCGCTCCCCATCACGTCGGCGAGGATCTGGCGCCACAGCGCGCTCTTCGCCCCGCCGCCCGACACACGGATCTGCGCGATCTCCCCGAGCCCCGACGCCTTCATCAGCTCCATGCTGTCGCGCAGCCCGTAGGCCACGCCCTCGAGCACCGCCCGCGTCATATGCGCCTTGCCGTGGCGCAGCGTCAGGCCGACAAAGCCCGCCCGCGCCAACGGGTCGGGGTAGGGCGTCCGCTCGCCGGTCAGATAGGGCAGGAAGAGCAGCCCTTCCGCGCCGGCAGGCACCTCCGCCGCACCGGCGGTGAGCTCATCAAAGGAGAGGTCGGGCGCCAGCGTGTCGCGGAACCACTGCAGGCTCCCCGCCGCCGAGAGCATCACGCCCATCAGGTGCCAGGTCGCCGGCACCGAGTGGCAGAAGGCGTGCAGGCGCCCCTCGGGCTCGACAAAGGGCGCCCCCGTCGAGGCGAAGACCACGCCCGACGTCCCCAGCACCAGCCCCACAATCCCGGGCTCGACGGCGCCCACCCCCACAGCCCCGGCAGCCTGGTCGCCACCGCCGCCCACGACCGGCGTGCCGGCCTTCAGCCCCGTCAACGCCGCGGCCTCCGCGCTGATCTCGCTCGTGATCTCGGGCCCCTCGTAGGTCTTGGGCAACCACTCGGCGGGGATCTCCAACGCCTCCAGCACCTCGGGCGACCAGTCCCGCGCCTTCAGATCGAAGAGCACGGTGCCCGCGGCGCCCGCCTTATCCGTGCCGTAGGCTCCCGTGAGCCGGTAGCGAACGTAGTCCTTGGGCAGCAGCACGTGCGCCGCCCGCGCGTAGACGTCCGGCTCATGCTCGCGCACCCAGAGGATCTTCGGGGCCGTGAAGCCGGTCAGCGCGCGGTTGCCCGTGATCCGGATGAAGCGTGCTTCCCCGACCCGCGCGTGGATCTCGTCGCACTGTGCGCCGGTGCGCTGATCGTTCCACAGGATCGCCGGGCGCAGCACCTCGCCCTCGCCATCCAGCAGCGTCAGGCCGTGCATCTGGCCCGTCAGGCCGACCGCCTGAACGTCCTCGCCGGTGGCACCGGCGTCCGCAAGCACCCGGCGGATGCTCGCCACGATGCCGTCCCACCAATCGTGCGGATCCTGCTCCGACCAGAGCGGCTTGGGCGTCGAAAGCGGCAGGGCCGTGGTCGCGCTGCTCACCACCGTGCCGCCTGCGTCGATCAACAGGGCCTTGGCGCCGGTGGTGGAAACGTCGAGGCCGAGATAGAGATGCTGTGGCATGGATACCTCCATTGGACGTAACGAGTGACAAGTAACGCGTGACGGGTGACCGGAAGCGGCGCTCCCGATCCGCCCGCCCCTCCTTGTGCCTGATTGTCTATGAGTCTGTAAGGTGCACGTGTCATCCTGAGCCGCAGGCGAAGGATCTACGCCTACAATCCGGAGATCCTTCGCTTCGCTCAGGACGACACATGCACCTCTCACCAACCAGAGAGCTAATCGAGTGCCTCAGCCGGCAGGGGCTCGAAGCTCGTCCGCAGCTCCTGCGTCTCGCCGGTCTCCGCAGCGCGATAGCCCGCCTCGATGATGTCGATGACGTGGCGGGCGTGCTCGGGCGTCGCGATCGACGGCGTGCCCTCCCGCACCCAGTCGACCAGCTGCATCATGTCCTCGAAGACGTGGCTCTCGCGCAGCTCGGTGTGCGGTCCGGTGACGTGCGGCTGGTGATCTCCGGGGAGCTTCAGCTCCTCGTCACCCAACTTGGTCCCCACGATGGCGCCCGCCGTGCCGTAGATATTGGGCTGGAACCCCTGCGTCACGCTGCCCGCCACCGCCGCATAGACCACGGCGTAGAGCGCCTCATCGAACTCGACCAGCAGCATCGTCGTGTCGTCCATATCGCACGTGATCTTCTTGCCGTGGTAGTCGCGCTCGGGGATGACCAGGCCCGACATCGCGGTCACCCGCTTCGCCGGGCCGAGGATGCCGGTGAGGTTGTGCAGGCAGTAGACCGTCACGTCATACTGCGGCCCGCCGCCCGGCTTGCGATAGTACCAACTCGGATCGACATCCGTGAGCACGCTCTCGCCGGTGCGGAACTCCTCATTCATGTGATAGCTTCCCACCCCCGACGCGCCCGTGATCGCCCACGCCGGCCGTCCGATCCGCCCGTCGAGGATCGCCTTGCGGATGCGTTGGTTGTGCGGATGGAGCATCATCCCCGGTGAAGCCACGACGCGTATGCCCTTGGCGGCTGCGACGTCGATCATGTGATCGGCCTCAGCCACCGTCGTGGTCATCGTCTTGTTGAAGTGAATGTGTTTGCCCGCCTCGATGGCCTGCAGGCCCTGGGCGTAGTGCAGCCCGATCGGCGAGCAGATCGTCACCGCATCCACATTGGGATCGGCAAGCAACTCCTCATAGGTCAGAGACCACGCCGGCACACCATAGGCCTTGGCAGCAGCTTCTGCCCGGCCCGGCGCCGGATCGCACACCGCCACAACCCGCACGCGATCCTGGACATCCTCCTGGGTCAGGTGCATCAGCGCACCCCGGATCCCAATCGCGCCCGCGCCGACGACCCCCATCCCCACGGTGGTAGCCATAGATGAACCTCCTAAAGGTACTCCCTCCAGCTCGTCTCATGCCGCCACCCCACAACCTCCTGAAGCCGGCGGTTGCTGAGGAAGCTGGCGTGCCCTGGGAGCTCGGTGACCAGATCGAGAATCTCCGGATTGAAGCGATCCACGAGCTCTAGCGACGGCTCCAGCGCCGTCGTGTCATCGCCGTTGCAGAAGTAGACGCCGTGGGGCTCGATCTGCTCCGCCTTTTCCATCAGGAGCAGATGCGCCGAGGCAACGTCCTCACTGCCGACCCACGCCCAGAGCCACGGATTCCACCCCGAGGTCGGTTTCGCATCGCGGGCCATCGCCCGGCGGCGCTCCGCATCGCAGATGCCGGCGGCCCGCACGACGTAGGTGCGGATGCCATAGGCGCGCGTGTACGAGTCCAACAGCATCTCGCCCGCCAGCTTGCTGTACGAGTAGGCGTCCTCCACATCGGAGGGATGGCTCTCGTCCACCGGCAGCGTCTCGAACGGAAAGGGCCGGTCGCTGATGCGGTAGCCATGCCCCAAAGCACAGTTGCTGCCCGTCATCACGAAGATGCCCACATCGCGGCGCAGCGCCGCCTGCAGCAGATAGTAGAGCCCCATGACGTTGGAGCGCATCGTCCGGTCAAAGGGGACACCCCGCTCTGCGAAACGCACGCGCAGCTCCGGATGGTCCGAGGGCGAGGGTTCGGCGGCCAGATGCTGGATCGCCTCCACGCCCTCAACGGCGCGGAGGCAATCCTCGAAGACGCTCAGATCGCCCTGAATCCAGGGATGCGCGCGCAGCTCGGCGATGGGCTCCCGGCGCGAGAACAGGACCAACTCGTGGCCCGCTTCGGCCAACGCCCGCACCACGTGCGGACCCAGCCGTCCGCTAGCACCCGTGACAAGCACACGCATCGCACACCTCCTACCTGACCCCCAACAACAACTCCACCGTCAACTGATCCAGCTTCTCGTACTTCATGCCGCGGGCCGCCAGCCCATCGCGATCGAACGTGTGGGCCTTGAGGGCGGCAGCCTTGGCGGCGGAATAGCCGCCCTTGAAGG